>DNOQ01000181.1 GCA_003501665.1 Bacteroidales bacterium
CGGGCCAAGACGCATATCGGAATTCATTAATTCCTCCCATGTAACATCCTTACCCGTGTATGCCGATTCCCGGCCCATTATTGTAACAAGGGTTGACATCACCTGGGCTTCGGCATCGTTTACAACATTACCGGTTCTGATCCCGGCAACAAGATTAATATGTTCCTGGACGAACGGATCTTTTACAGCCCAGGTCTGATCCGGATTTCCTTCTTCAGGTTTCGGATATTTCCATATTTCCTCACCTTTCCAGTTATAAAGGGATCCTTTGGCATCAGCATAACCCTCAGTACCAGCTATATGTACTCTTGTAAGGTTTGAACATCCCGAAATCTGGCGGGCTGCACAATGGGTATGCATCCCGTTATCGTAAACATATTCGATGCTGAAAAAGTCATATTGATCACCGGTGACCCTTCTCTGACGTCCACCCCATCCGATAGCTTTCACAGGATTCTTTCCAAGGTACCAGTTCATAACATCTACCTGGTGAATGAACTGTTCAACGATATGGTCACCCGACAGCCAGCAGAAGTTACCCCAGTTCCTCAGCATATATTCCATGTCTGTCCATCCCGGTTGTCTTTTTCTGACCCAGAGGGATCCACCGTTCCTTATTACATGAGCGCTGACGATATCACCTATCTCACCGTTCATCACTCTCCTTCTGGTTTCCAGATAATCTTTTGAAACCCTGTAAATTGTACCACTTACCATACAGAGGCCCTTTTGTTTTGCCTTCTCAACTGAGACCAGCACCGATCTGGCGCCTACCGGATCGACGGCACAGGGTTTTTCAAGGAAAATATGCTTCCCTGCGTTAACGGCAGCTTCAATGTGAGCCGGCCTGAAATGGGGAGGAGTGCAGAGCAGTACAAGGTCAACACCCGAATCAATTACCTTCTGAAAACTGTCAAAACCTACAAAACATTTATCGTCAGGTATTTCGATATTTTTTTGTTTTTTAAGCTGTGCACGGCAGTTATCGATCTTGTCCTGGAAAATATCACCAAGTGCGGTTATCTCCAGATTTGGCCCTGCATCAAGGAAATTGACTGCTGCACCGGTTCCTCTTCCACCACATCCGATGAGGCCTGCTTTAAGCAATTTGCCATCCGGTGCTTCGGGAAGAAGTACCGGTAGTTTTTCCTGAGGTTTCCTGCTGCACGATGAAATTATGCCTGCAGCACCAATTGTTCCGATAGTTGCCAGAGTGGCATCTGAAATGAATTTCCGGCGGTCGATTCCTTTTTGATTCTCTGATCCTGATTTTTTCTTGTTTTCCATCTGTATTGTTTTTATCTGTTTAATTAACTTCAAGTTCTCTCCATCCCGGAACTGCAGGGAATTTGGCATGAGGTTCTGTCTGGTACCAATAGCATACCGATGCAATATCCGATTTCTGGGCAAGGTACCTTCCTCCCTGCCTCCAGCCGAGGTCCTGTATTGTCACTTTCAGGTCCTTATCGAACCGTACCGGATCCATTATATGCCAGCGATACATCCCGAAGCGCTGCATCACATTATAGTGACCATCGCCACGGATTACCTGATGTAATCCCGTATAGGGGGTACAGAATTCGGTGTAATTGACTTCTTCCACACCTGCTGCATTCTTTTTCCTGGTATCAAAATCATACGATCCGCAGAAATAATCTTCAGTACCTGTTCCGCATATTGTCGGGAATTTTGTATCGCCATCGATGAAAAATTTTATTTCACCTTCTCCCCACCAGCCATTATTGAAAACGCCCCATGCCAGATAGACTCCCACATAGTGTCCTTTGCCCTTAATTCCTTCAACAATTGTGTAATCTGAAGTAATGTTCGGATTAAGTCTGCGGAATTGTGCATGAAAATAAGCAGCATCCTGGGGGACATCTGTAAGTGTATAGTCGATCTGATAATACAGTGTCATCTGGTCGGCATCCCCCAGGTTCTCCATGGTTATTTTGCATTTTTTTCTGAAAGGCATTGTCCAGTAGCAGTTGAATGCACTTCCCGGATTAACACAAATGGCCAGAGATGAGAGATGTGCATAGCTGCCCCATCCCATTGCAAAGAAATCACCGACAGGACACTCGACTGAAGGTTCTTTTTCATTATCCCAGTAGATACGAAGTATACAATAACGCCACTTACCGGCCGGTGTCATCCATATATGCTGAATTGCACCCGGACCATCAATTTCGGCAAGTGTAAAAGTTTCTCCCGGTTTTATCCTTACATAAGGATTCACCTTCCACCCCTGCCCCAGATCGCGTGCAGCATTATATGCATTTGCAACATTCGGTTTATCCTTGTCGGCAGGATCGGCCATGCCTCCTTTACCCTTTTCTCCGGTAAAGTTTTCCGGACTTATTGAACGGGATTTGGCGTCGGAAAGCCTGTAAAGGTTGCCCATATTCAGGTCAAGTCCGTTGAATCTGTTCTGCGTGAATGCAATTAATGACATAAAGCAGAAAAGGATCATGATTGTCAGATTTTTCTTCATATTATTACTGTTAGATTGAGTTTGGTAAATCAATCTAAAATTAATAATTACCGGCGAAAAGAAACAAATATTTCTGACGAATCTGAAAAAATCATTTTCGGGATAACCCGAAAATTTTAAAACCGGGGAATTATCTACGTATTAAAAAACGTAGATCAGAATATGAACCTCACCGAAAGTGCAACCCCGTCGCCTATGAATTTGGAATATCCTATAAAATTGAATTCCGGTTTCCAGTCGAGGCTCAGGTTGATCGGAACAGCTGAAAAGCTGTATTCAAGGCCTAATATCAGATCAAGACCCAAAGAAACATAACTTCCATCATCATCGTCCCATTTCGTATTATCACCATTATAAAAACCAAGATGACCTCCGGCACCGTAATACCATTTGAGCCTGTCGGTATTTGCAAGAGGATTATGTACCTCATATAATCCGGTCAACTCAAAACCTTTGTACCTCGAAGCCAGAAGTCCTTCAACAGCACCTTTTCTGTTTAGAAAATGCTTGACTGTCAGTCCATTGACAAGGCCGCCTCTGAATCCGATACCGGTATTGTAATCCTGTGCGGCAACAAGACCGGTTATCCCCAGTACAAATGCAAAAACGATTAAATGTCTTTTCATTATTGATTCATTTTAGTTTGACATAATATTTGATAACATAGATACAGGGCATCTTGTTCACACAACATGTGTAATCATCTTTTAGCCCGGAGGTCATGAAACACTTCGGTCAAAGGTTCGGTGCAGCTTGCATCCCATGATAACCATACTGGTGAATCAGAAGAAATAACTTAAAGGCTTAAAGAGTTCACCAAATATTCCGTCTCTCCTGCTGCTGTAATAAACATCCGGATTAAGGGATGAGTTAAGGATATACTGATCAGATGACCCCTTAAAACATTTCACGGTGATGTTTAGCAGGTTATTACCTTCAATCATCATCTGGTAAACCGGATAGGAATCAGGTTTAAATCCGTCTTCGAAGTCCCGGCCATCAACAATGGTCAGCGAGCTGAGGTAATCAGCAGTTTTTGCCGAATCGGTCTTTTGATTACCTGCATACCAGAGGGTATCCCTTTTCATAAGAATGAAGCTGCTGTCGGCAGGCATGGTGAACGTGACCTTTGTTATATCGTTTTTATTACATTTCACAAATGTTTTATCTCTATAGTCGTTGAATCCTCCGCTGAAAGAAAATGCAAGGAATCCGGGAACAGCATAAATCCTGTCGTCCCCGGCCAGTCTGACATATGTTGTACCTTCAATGTTATTTCCTCCGTAACCTCCATAAGGGCTGTTTATCTGTCTGTATGAGAACCTGCCTATCATCAGTCCGGCCAGTTCCTTCCCCTTCCTGTTGATCAGCTTCACTTTCGTTGCCAGGCTGTCGGTCAGTTCATATTCCTTCCATCTTTGTTCTCCCACTGCAGCAAGAGACTGAGGTTTAATATTAATTATTTCGGACAATATATTCTGTACTGCCCCATGCATCGGAACCGATACAATATCATCGCGGCGAATGTTCCAGCCGCCATCCTTCCTGATAAGCGTAAACGGTTTTTCTGAGACGGATTTCGGAGTAATAGTTATTTCAGCCACAGTTGAGGTATCAATGTCTATAAGGTTCCCCTCCAGGGTTGATCTCTCACGGGGTATTTTGAAGATATATGTCAGAAAAAGAACCAGCAGCAATCCGGAAAGTATTATTATCAGTTTTTTATTATCAAATCTTTTACTCATAGCTGACCTCCATTCTTTTTATTCGTTTATTACGGTTGATCTGCATTCTTATCAATTCATAAATGATTATAAGAACTATAGGCAAAAGGAAATTAAACCATTTAAGGAAAGTACGGGTTCCGTCAGGCAGCTCTTTGACAGGTCGTGATGTCACTTCTTTTGTCCTGAGGTCTATCAGACCTGTATCATCCGAAAGCCAGTCGACAGAATTCACCATAAGGCTTATGTTATCAGCTGGAAGTTGTTGTCCACGTTGTGCTCCGCTGACTGCAAAATCACCATCCGAGACTATAACAATTTTCGAATCGTTTTCTCCCGACAGTTTTCCTTCAAGTATACCTGCCACAACAAGACCCGACATAGGGAAGTCATTTTGGGTCCATTGCCGTTGAACGTCAAAATAGAGAGGTGCTCTGGCGGTACCTGACTGAGTTGAGGAGAATGCTATCGGAGTAAATTTCTTTGTTGTATCACCCGCGAAGGTTATCGGGCTGGCAAACTGAAGAACAACTGACTCAAGTCCTCTTGTAATGGGATTGTCGGCAAATTTTGATATTATCGGAAAATAGGGAAATGAGATCTGGGTGGTCATTACAAAATTGGCTTGTTGCTGCTGGACTGTAACAGCGCCGCAGCTGGCATCAATGATAAAATTGTCAGTTATAGTCACTCCCTTGTGCATCAGCCACTCTTCCAAACCTGTTGTTGTGGTTCGCCCCATGGCCGTTGAAAAATCACCCTCAACCCGGTTAAGTGCAAGGAAAATGGCTCCTCCCCTGGCAAGGAATCTGTCAAGCCGGGCAAGATGATTTGAATTTATTGTATCGGTCGGTCTCACAATGGCAATAGTCTTGTAACGGTCAGGGATTTCCGTTGTATCGGTCATTACGAAAGGTTCCACGGTGTAAAGGATACTCAGTTCAGCATATACCTGGGGCATTTCATTTATCGGTGGTTCACCATGTCCCTGTATAATTGCGATTGCCGGCTTATCGATGACTGATAATTTTTTGATTGAAGTCGAAAGAGCATACTCCATTGCTGCCCCGGGCTGAAAAAACGGAATTGTTTCTTTTTCTTCTCCAACCGAAACAACCGCACCGATATAAGCTTTCTGCTGTTTAACCTGGTCTTTCTCCCTTACGTTTATCATCACGGGCTGAATACCATTTTTCATTGCTTCCTGTTCAAGCTCCTCCTTTTCATTTGGATTCACGAACTTAAATACAACCATTCCTTTTGACCTGTTGCCGTATTCAATCAGCATATCCCGGAGATTATCAGAAACACTGCTGATATTCGGTGGCAGATCCCTGGAAAAATATGCTGTCACAGTCACAGGTTTGTCAAGTTCTCTGAGGATATTACGTGTGGCTTTGCTTAAAGTATACTCTTTCCCTTCGGTAAAATCGAGTCTGAAGCTGTAACTCTTTGACAGTATATTGATAATGATCACAATCGCTGTAATCAGAATTATGGTGGTTGTTATTTTTGCTGTCTTCATAACAATGCTGATGATTTTGTTATACTGGCTGTAAGTTATTAGTTGTATGCATTCCGCCTTGATAATGAGACTTCTGTGAGGAATAATCCCATAAAGATTATCGATCCGAAGTAGATGATATCTTTTGTATCAAGCACTCCTCTTGCCAGACTTTCAAAATGTACGGTAGTGCTCAGATAATTTATAACCTGACCCAGGAAACCTCTCATTCCGCCGGCAATGATCTGGAAAATTATATGGAAGAAGAGGCCAATGAACATGGCTGAAAGAAAAGCTACAATCTGGTTTGATGTTATACTGCTTGTGAAAAGTCCGATACTGGCATAAGCAGCGCTTATAAGGAGAAGTGCCAGATAGCCGCACAGAGTGCCTCCCGCATCCAGATTTCCTATTTTTGATATTGTAATTACGTAAGGAAGCGTAAGAGCAAGTGCAATTGCAATAAGGATAAGGGTTGCCAGATATTTACCAAGAATAACCTGCCTGTCGGTAACAGGTTTGGTAAGAAGCATTTCAATCGTTCCGGTTTTATTCTCTTCGGCAAAAGTTCTCATAGTGAGAGCCGGAATGAAGAAGAAGAGCGTCCAGTAGGCAATTCCGAAAAATGGTCTTAAGGTCGCCTGCCCGATAAGAAAGATATCTGATCCCGATATCCATGTAAAAAATCCGCTGAAGCCAAGAAAAAGAACTATCATTATTATGGCTATCAGTGAATCGAAATATGAATTTAACTCGCGTTTTGCTATTATCCCGATTGTTCTCATCTGTATATTTTTTGATTTCTCAAGTTTCAGAATTTAGAAATTAATTCATTGTCAGTTCCCTGAAAATGTCTTCAAGCCGGGTCTCATAAGGTGTGAGCTCTGTAAGTACCCAGTTTTTTTCGACACAGAGCCTGAATATCTCACGTTTTACATTTTCGCTTTTGCAATGAACATCAAATCTGTTCAATTGTCTGTCGGCGAAATCGACCATAGTAACTGCCTTAAGTGACTGGAGAGCTCTGAATATCTGGTTTATATCACCGTCTTCGATCCTTACCCTGAGAATATCGGATCCCTGTGCTTTTTTTCTAAGGCTTTCAGCAGTACCGTCAGCTACAAGCTTTCCTTTGTTTATAATGAATATCCTGTCGCAGGTAGCTTCAACTTCAGGCAGAATATGTGTGCTGAGTATAACGGTTTTTTCTCTTCCAAGTTCCCGTATCAGTTTTCGGATTTCTGCGATCTGATTTGGATCGAGGCCCGAAGTTGGTTCATCCATAATAAGTATTTCCGGATCGTGGATCATAGCCTGGGCCAGGCCTACCCTTTGACGGTAACCCCTGGATAATTCAAATATCTTTTTGTGCTTTTCACTGTTCAGCCCGGTAATACGTACCATTTCCGCGACCCTGGTGCTGACCTTCTGTTTTTCAATATTATTAATCCTTGCACAGAATTCAAGGTAATCAATAACGGGCATATCATGGTAAAGCGGATTGTTTTCGGGAAGGTATCCGATATGCCTTTTAATTTCCTGAGGATCATCTTTCATCGACATACCGCCGATATAAACTTCACCTTCGTCGGCTGAAATAAAATTTGTGATGATCTTCATGGTTGTTGTCTTTCCGGCACCATTTGGCCCCAAAAATCCGAGGATCTCACCCGTGGCCACTTTCAGGGAGATATTGTCGACGGCTTTCTGGACTCCGTATCTCTTTGTCAGATTCTCAATCACAATATCCATAACATATTCAGTTTATATTTAAAAGAAATGAAAAAACGGCTGAAATTATTTCAAAACAAAGAAAAATAAAAACGAACAGAAGTTAAAAATTTGTTAAAGGAACATAATATCAGAGGGAGTCATTGAATTTTCAGACTACAGCGTTTCAGGAATATATTTCAATATCATTTTTCTAAGAAAACCCCAATTTGTTGATAAAACGCCGGATTTGTTGATTACTGGTCAATAGTATTTGATAAAAATTTTTCCACTTAGCAGGCTAAACAGTAACTTTGAATTGTGATCTTCAGGAATTACTTGGCATTATCCCATTATGGAACTTAATAACTTCACACTTGAACAGACCCCTAAGACTCCTCAGATTGACCTGAATCAATATTCAGGTGAAATGATTTTGTCAGGCAGGTCAATTCCTGAAAATGCTGCAAAAATTTATGAACCCGTTCTGAACTGGGTAAAAGAATATATTCTTAAAGCCAGGCCTGTTACCAACCTCAGGCTAAACCTGGAATATTTCAATACAGCATCGATGATGTGGCTGTCCAGGATCCTGTCAGTCCTTAAAAAGATAAATGATCCCGAATGTATCCTTTATGTACACCTCTATATGCCTCTTGAGGAATATGATGAGATGAAAGATATAGAAGATATTAAAGATGCTCTTGTCCCTGTAAGGGATATACTTCAGGATGCCATTCCATGCGTCGGGATAAAATTATACGGTACAAACAACAGTGAAGTTATAAAAGATGCTCTGGTGTTTATTTAACTTCCGCTCCTGCAAGGTCGAATCCCGGAAATCCGATCAGTAATATATATTGTAAGCGTACTCAGTATTTGAGTATTGATTCTGATATGCCAGGGCTTTTTTATCCACAATGGTTATATCGTTCATAAGGTTTGACCTGTAGGATTTACCGATGGGGAAATTCCTGACAAAATTGCCAACATTAAGATCAAGTGAATTCTCATAGATTGTTCTGATCATTTTTTTATTGACAATGAACGACCGGTGAATTCTTATGAAAATCTCGGAGGGTAACTGGCTCTCTATACCTTTCATGGTATATAGAATGGTATATTTCTTATCTCCAGTAACTATAGTCACATAATTTTCGAGCGCCTCAACAAATACAACATCAAGTATTTTGAGCTTTACAAGGGTCGATTCCTTCTTAATGAAGACTTCCCTGTTCTCATTATTCACTGCTGATTTCTGGAAAACCGTTTTCAGGGACCTGTCTACTGCCCGGCTGAATCTTGAATAATCAACCGGAGTGATAAGATAGTCAACAACATTATGATCAAAAGCTGTCCTTGCATACCGGCCAGTTGATGCCATTACTATTACACTCGGTGGATTATTGAGACTATCAATAAGTTCGAGACTGCTAACTCCTGCCGATTTCAGATCAATAAATGCAAGACCGATATTATTTTGTTTTGATAACTGGTCAATGGCTGTCAAAGGATCATTGAATTTACCGACAAGATTAAGGGATGAACATCTTGAAACATATTCTTCAAGCTGCCTGCTTCCGGGTTGATCATCGACTATAATACAATTCATAATTATACTGAGATTAGTTAGCCGGTGACTAAAGTATAATCGCGATTATGAATTTTGGATGAAGAATTAAAAATAGTTAAAAAAACTACCTGCAGAAGCAACCGATAGCTTTAGTAAATTAATCCAATAAAGAGTATGATAATAAGATGTATCGAAAGATCCCCGGCTATTTGATCCCCCTGAGGATTTTTTCTGCTCTCAGCCAATCGTTTTCCTGAGTTCCCGGCAGATTTTTAGCAATCCTTTCCCTGTAAAGCTCTTCTGCTTTTGCACGGATCTCATCTTCACGCGGACTGACTGCTTTCTTCACGGCTTTTTTTACCGCTTTTGCGGCAGTAGTCTTTTTGGTTTCAGCAGACACTTCTTTTGATCTTTTAGCTGTGCTTTCACTTTTAGCTTTCATGATTTCTGGTAATTAAATTTGATTATAGCTTCCGGGTGCGAATTTATTATTTATAATTATTATGAATAATAAAAAAACGGAAATTTTGTTAACATGATATCAAACATNNTTCTACAATACCCGGATTTTAATGTTCCGGAACCACGATTCGTCGTTATGGTTCTGTAGGACAATATGAGCCTTACGTTTGTTGATGAACCCCGGAATTTCGCTGAATTTGCTTGCCAGGTATGCATCTTCCAGTTCTTCTGAACCGAATTCATACTCCACTACTTTGATCCCGTTAAGCCAGTGTTCGGCATGATTGCCGTTTACAATTATTCTGCTGCTGTTAAATTCACCGACAGGTTTGAGATTTACATTTTTTGAAGGAATCAGATCATACAGTGATCCGGAGAACTGAGCAGGTTTGAGGACTCTCATGTATTTTTCATCTCCGTCATCAAGCAGCTGGTATTCAAACCCCAGGGCAGAATACCCGGAACCGTATTCCTGTGACATCTCTTCCGACACATTATATTTTAGTCCGCTGTTACCACCCTTGTTAACCTTCCATTCAAATTTCAGTTCATAATTTTCATACGTATCAACTGTCATCAGGTCTCCTCCCTCTATCGGACGGCCATCAGGCAGATTCTTCTGGTTACCCGTATCAACTTTTTTGATCATCCCGTTCTCAATCACCCAAAGGCCTACAGGTACATGGTCTCTTCCCAGTCCCCTCCAGCCATCGAATTTTTTACCGTCAAAAAGAAGTTTCCAGCCTTCTTTCTTCTCAGCTCTGGTAAGTCTGTTTAAATATTTTGATCCGGATCCCTCCCTGCCGGAATCCGTCAGACAGCTGATCAGAATCATTGATAAAATGAGGGTAATATGCGCAATATTCGAATTTATGATCCGGTCTTTCATATCTTTTATTTTTCTGACGTTTAAATTTGTAATCGTTGAATCGCTGTTGAAAAGCCATGCATGGCGTTTCAACTATAATAATATTCGGTTACATACTTTGTAATATTAAATAATCTGCCGAAATTTGAAAAAATATCTTTCCGGAGACAAAATTCGTAATTAATAACCTATTTACATAAAAAAAATGAAAAAACTTACACGAAGGAAGTTTATTGCAACAGCTTCTGCCGGATCGGTGGCTGCTGTTGCATCAGGTGCCATCCCTTTTAAGGATATCACCTTTGTGAACAGCAATGCCTGGAAACTGGCTATCCTGGGAGGAACTCCCGTCGCACCGGCAAAGGTATGGCCAGGCTGGCCTTATGTCGATGAAAATGTTGTGGCAGAAGTTATGGATACTACAAAGAGCGGTATATGGTGCAGGATACAATCGCCAAACAACAAGGTACACCGATTTGAGAATGAATTTGCAAAGCTGATGGGAATTAAAACCAGTATTGCAACCGGTTCGGGGACCCAGTCACTGAATACCTGTGTAGAAGCGCTTGGAATTGGACCGGGCGACGAAGTAATAACATCACCGTATACCGATCCGGGTACTATAGCATCTATTCTTGTCAGCCGTGCCCTTCCTGTCATGGCCGACCTGGATCCCGACAGTTTCCAGCTTGATCCTGATGATGTCGAAAGACGTATAACAAACAGGACAAAAGCACTGATGCCGGTACATATGATGGGACAACCTTGTAATATGGAACGTATTATGGAGATTGCCGGAAAACATAAACTGTATGTGATTGAGGATTCAGCCCAGGCTCATTTTGCGGTATACCAGGGCAAAAAAGCCGGACTGATCGGCGATGTAGGTTGTTTCAGCTTCCAGAGCAGCAAGGTTCTCTCATGCGGTGAGGGAGGAGGAATTGTCAGTAATAATGAAGAATTGCTCGATAAATGCTACACCGTCCACAACCATGGTACATCAAAAAGAGGAAGAACAGAGACCATCGGATCTAAATACCGGATGAATGAATTTGAAGCTGCAACTTTACTCGGTCAATTACCTGGAGTGATGGATCGTCATTTTATTCGTAACAGGAATGCAAAATACCTTACCGAACACCTTAAAGAGTGCCCCGGACTTGTTCCGCAGAAACTATATCCGGGAACTACGGAAGGTTCCTGGTACCTTTATCCATGGTCATATAAAAAAGATCAGTTCAATGGAGCTCCGCGTGAAAAATTCCTGAAAGCGATTGCCGCGGAAGGTATAAGCCTGAGTCCTTATATTGCAAATGGGTTGCACAGAGAACCCTGGACACAGCATATACAGACCTTGTCGGTATATAGGAAGATGTATGGCGCTTCACGGCTCAGAAAATTCAATTCCGAACTGCACCTCCCCAAATGTGATCAGGTCTGCGAGGATATGGTAATGCTATGGGCATCAGGCCCTTTGCTGGGCACACTCGCGGATATGGATGACCTGGTAAATGCCATAATGAAGGTTTATGTTAACAGGGATAAACTAAATTCAATCTGATTATCCTCCATAACGTTTCCTGCTGTTTTTTTCACTTTGTTTGAAGCAGCCGGGTTATTGCATCCATAAGGATCTTTTCCGAATCCGGGCTTACAAGTGAGGCTTCGCCGGTTTCATATCCACCTTCTTCATAGGCGGCAGCCGTACCAATATAACCCATTCCGTTATCTCCGTATGCTGCCATGGCAACAAAAAGATCCTTTCGCTGATCTTTGGCTGCCAGCTGGTATTCGACAAAAAGTTCGCCCGGCAGATGCAATATTCTGGCGCTACCAATTGAAAGGCATGATACATCAACTTTCATTCCGGCTTTACCGCGTTCAATCCATGCCAGTTTCATGGCAAGCGACTGGTTAATGGCGGTATCGGGAACCTCTTTTAATCTTTTTTCAAGTTTTGAGAGATGTGCCGCATCAGGAAGTATAACCTGTTCAAAATCCCATTTCACTGATCCCGCGGTAACCGGTTCCCTTACAGTTGATTCCCACGCTCTTTTCATTCCGTCGGCAAGACGTTCAGCCAGAATAAGGCGGTTCTCGTGCGAGCCGTCATTATATTTTCCTGCACCGACATTTGCACCGGCTCCGGTGAAGTGTATATGAAGGGCATCCGGAACTGCCAATTGCCGGAAAAAACGTGCTATTCCCGGGAAATCGGGATTTGCAACACCTGTCCGGTAATAGCTCTGAGGATGAGTGGCATAATAGCTGAGAACGGCAAGTGGTTTATCATTGTCCCAGAAGCTTACAAGCGATACTTCAGGATCAATAAGTCCTTCAGGCTGAGCCCTCAGTGCAGAATCCTTAGTGGCTGTCCAGCGTGGGGCCATCAGCTTCCCGTTCTCTCCCATGATCCTCCGGTTTGAAGCTACCTGTACCACATTTGCAGAACCCATACCTATATGTGTTACAGGCTGAGTGTTATCAAGTGAATTCCTGACTTTCAGGGCAAGATCCCGTATAAACTCACGTGAGAAAGTGCCGTCAAAGCAATGCAGATCCGCTTTTGCATTCCTGAGAATCTTTTCGGCAGTGAAGTCACACCACGGAGCATCATGCTGGTGTACAGTATGTATAGTCACCCTGTCAGGTGTGGTTCCTGCTGCATTTGCCAGCGATTGACGGAATGAATCATAGCCTGCATTGCATATCCGTATCCAGTCAACCGAACAAAGTACAACTGGCTGACCTGCACCCAGAAGAACAATTCCCTTTGCCCGAAGTCCCAGATCCCATTTATTCAGGGTGGAATCATACGCGAGCCAGGACCCGACAGGAGGTGTGGCATCAATATCAAAAGTTGCAAGCCTTAATCCTGATGGTATTTCAGGCACAGGGGAATCAAATTCAATATTTATATTGAGCTCACGGTCAGAAAAATTATTACAGCTGATCAACAGATCACTAATTATACATATACAGATAAATAGTCTTCTTACTTTCATTATTTGTTTTTTTAAAATCCCATTACTCTTTTTGCATTCCCCGATCTCAGTAATCCCATTACGGCACTATCGGCTTCATAAGGTCTCAGCGATTCAATGCGCAACAGACCTGTAAGATAATCAAGGATCGGTGAATGAGTTCCAAATGCAAATTTATCATTCCCAAATTTACTAATCAGATCGGCCAGATTGCTTATATTTCTGCCTGATGTATCAAACAAAATATCAGAACCCGAAAAATATTTTGCTTCTTCATCTTTCAACTGCATACCGTTTGCTATATTCAGTATAAAATATTTTGCATCAGGTACTTCATTTATAATCGGAATAACATCCTTCAGGCTCCATTCTTTTGTCACATCCATCCATGAACGACACCTGCTGTCGACCATTCTTAAGGTAAATGCAACTATAAGACCGCTGTCCCTTGCCATTTTCACAAGTTCAATACATGAAGGATCCGTCAGTTCATAATCATGATAAAGAGGATAGAGCCGGATACCTTTCATCCCGAATTCCGATCTGCAAATCCTGAGATCGTCTTTCCATCCGGCATAAGAGGGATTGATGACGGCAAATGGTATAAACCTGTTGCGGAAAAGCCTGTCAGAATTAAGTTCCTTATACAATTCCTCATTTGCCGGCTGGGTATTTTTATAGAAAATGCCATTCATGTTGCTTACCACCGACATATCAACCCCGTATTTATTCATCCTTTCAAGCAATAAGGCACACGTGTTGCAGTTTGTCTGCATAAATGGCCAGTGGCCGATATTCGCATTTATATCAATCAACATTATTTCCCGATTTTCTGAGTATATTATTATAATTGTCGAAAAATATCTTCTTTTTCTGACTTTCTGACAGGCTGGAAGAAAGAATAACACCCACGCCCTGATAGTATGAGCTGTCGGTTCCGAAAAACATCCTGTCTTCGCCAAGATATTT
>DNOQ01000333.1 GCA_003501665.1 Bacteroidales bacterium
ACGCAGGGCCGCCGGTGTAATGACCAGCAGTGAAAAAGAGGAAAGAGAAATCAAACGGCTCGAATATGCCGTCAATGAACAGAAAATGATGGAAGAACGGTTACGCGGATATATGATGTATGGAAGATGAAAGTTGGGAGTACCTAGGCACTCTAGGCACTCAGGCACTTTAGGCACTTTAGGCACTTTGGGCACTTTGAACTATGTATCTTAACTGCCACTCATACTACAGCCTTCGCTATGGAACAATGTCCGTGGAACAGCTGGTGAAAAAAGCTGCAGAAACCGGTATTGAATCAATGGCACTTACCGATATAAACAACTCCACTGCAATTCCTGAATTTGCAGGAGAATGTACAAAAAATAACATCCGTCCTGTTGCCGGTATTGAGTTCAGAAAGGATAATGAGCTGCTATATACGGGAATAGCCCGCAATAATCGAGGAATGCAGGAACTGAACGAATTCCTGTCAAAACACAATTTTGAAAAGACCCCTCTCCCATTTCCCGCTCCCCCGTTTTCAGAAGCATATATAATCTATTCCAGGACAAATCTTCCTGGCCGTAAATTGTTCGACAACGAGCGTACCGGAGTAAAGAAAGGCGACGTGAACAGGCTGATTGGCCTTACACCTGAGGAACGGAACCACATGGTCATTATGCAGCCTGTCACTTTCAACAATCCGGATGACATTTTCATACATAAAAATCTGAGAGCCGTCGACAATAACATTCTTCTCAGCCACCTCAAACCTTCACAATGCGCAGGAGAAGATGAATTTCTTTATTCACCTGATCACCTTAAACGAATCTTTGTGAACTATCCCGGGATAATCAATAACACATACAGATTCCTGGAAGATTGCAGCTTATCTTTTGACTGTGAAAGCCATAAAAACAAAAAAAATTTCTCTGCCAGCCGGTACGACGACAAACTTCTCCTCGAAAAACTGGCATGGGACGGGATGATATACAGGTACGGGAAAAATGATAAGGAAGCACGAAAGAGAATTCAGCATGAACTGGATATAATCGATAAACTGGGTTTCTCGGCATATTTCCTGATAACATGGGATATCGTAAGGTACTCAATGGCAAGAGGATTTTACCATGTAGGAAGAGGCAGCGGAGCAAATTCAATTGTTGCTTATTGCCTGAAAATCACTAATGTTGACCCAATCGATCTAAACCTTTACTTCGAAAGGTTCATTAACCCGAAACGAAGCAGCCCCCCCGACTTTGACATAGACTATTCATGGAAAGAGAGGGATGAGGTCATTGATTATATATTTAAAAGGTATGGATATAATCATACTGCACTTCTCGGAACAATCAGCACCTTCAGGGGAAAATCAATTGTAAGGGAACTTGGAAAAGTTCATGGTTTGCCGAAAGAGGAGATCGATGACCTGATTGATAATCCCTCATCCGAAACAAACCGTAATGAAATAACCGATATTATCTTTTCAACAGGTCACAGGATTGCCGATTTTCCCAATATGAGAAGCATTCATGCCGGGGGAATTCTTATTTCAGAGGAACCCGTTTCATGTTATACGGCTCTTGACATGCCTCCGAAAGGATATCCCACTACACAGTGGGATATGTACACCGCTGAAGAGATCGGCTTTGAAAAGCTTGATATTCTCAGCCAGAGAGGTATAGGACATATACAGGAAAGCGCCATGATTATCCTGCGAAACCGTTCAACAGATGTGGATGTACATGCAATTCAGAAATTCAAAAAAGATGCGAAGATCAGGGAATATCTGAAGACAGGAGAAACAAAAGGCTGCTTCTATGTAGAAAGTCCGTCGATGCGCGGATTACTCAAGAAACTTAAATGTGCTGATTATACAACACTTGTAGCTGCCAGTTCAATTATCAGACCTGGAGTTGCGCGCTCCGGAATGATGCGGGAATATATTTTCCGGTTTCATAATCCTAACAAATTCAAATACTTACATCCGGTAATGAAAGAACAACTTGAGGAGACTTTCGGCGTAATGGTCTACCAGGAAGATGTACTCAAGGTGTGCCATCATTTTGCAGGACTTGACCTTGCAGATGCTGATACCCTGCGCAGGGCAATGAGCGGAAAATACCGGTCAAAAAAAGAGATGCAACGGATTGTTGACAAGTTTTTCTCAAACTGCCGCGAAAAAGGATACAGTGATGAACTGACAAAAGAGGTATGGAGACAGATTGAATCATTTGCCGGTTACTCGTTTTCAAAAGCACATTCTGCATCCTATGCCGTTGAGAGCTTCCAGAGCCTCTACCTTAAAGCACATTTCCCCCTGGAATTCATGGTAGCAGTGATTAATAACTTCGGAGGATTTTACAGAACCTGGGTCTATGTTCATGAAGCAAAACGATATGGCGCCACTATTCAGCTGCCGTGTGTAAACAAAAGCAATTTCAAAACAAATATTTATGGTTCAGATATTTATATCGGATTTATCCATATTTCGGGTATAGAGGAAAAACTTGCCAGATCGATAGAAGAGATCCGTCAGGCAGAAGGTGCTTTTACCGATCTTAACGATTTCGTGGTAAGAGTCGCTCCCGGACTTGAACAGATAATCCTTCTTATTAAGGTCGGAGCATTCCGGTTTACAGGAAAGAAAAAGGCTGTCCTTCTCTGGGAAGCCCACATGATGATCAACAAAAGCAAGCCTGAACATGTAAGACCTCTCTTTGCCCCACCTGTCAGGAACTTTGCTCTCCCCGACCTTGAGCAGAACAAACTCGATGATGCTTACGACGAGATAGAACTTCTCAGCTTCCCGGTCTCAATGACCTGGTTTGATATGCTCGAAACATCCTTCCGCGGAGAAATAACGGCCCGCGACATGATCAGTCATATCGGTAAGAAAGTGAGGATGGTGGGCCACCTTGTAACAATCAAATACATTAAAACGATAAAGAAAGAATGGATGAATTTCGGCTGTTTCATCGATAACAAAGGAGATTTCTTCGATTCCACTCACTTTCCACAATCGCTTAAGAATTACCCGTTTAAAGGTGCCGGAACCTATCTTGTACTGGGTAAAGTTGTTGAAGAATTCGGTTATGCATCACTTGAGGTTGAAAAAATGGCGAGACTTCCCCTGAAACCTGATAAAAGATACTGATAACTGCTGAAATTCCAGGTTCCAGGTTNNCCTTGAATCTTTATCAATTATTCTGCCGTACTACTTTCAGTATTCCCTTTATTGTCTGTATTTTTTTTATTATGCTGTATAGGACATCATTATTCGGGACAAGTATATTAAGTGAACCCTCAAACATCCCATCTTCCGTGTTATAACTGAAGTTCCTGATTGCCACATTATAATGTGATATTATATCGGAAATCTGGTTGATTATTCCTACACTTTCCCCACCAGTTATCTTGATTGAAGTAATAAATGATGTAAGGCTTTTTGTTTTTGTCCATTTTGCGGCCACAATTCTGTAAGGGTACCTTGCAGTCAGATTATGGGCATTTGGACAACTTTTTCTATGAATCTTTATTCCTTCCGATATGGTAACAAATCCGAACACTGAGTCACCAAATACAGGTTTACAACATCTTGCAAGCTTATAGTCAAGTCCTTCAACTTTATCTTCAATAACCAGAAAATCAAAATATTGGGTATCAATTGGTTCTTTGATCTCTTTCCCGGGAAGTGAAGGAGTTTGGGGGCTGCCTGCGGGTAGCTCCTCTTTCTGAAGTATTTCTTTGATCTCCAGTAATTCTATTTTCCCTTCTTCAATAAAAAAGTACAGATCCTGGGCCGTTTTGAAATTATAATGATTGATAAGTTTCTGAATAACTGAATCATTATAATTCAATTTCCAGTTTTTCAGACGTCTCATCAGTATCTCTTTCCCGTCAGCTGCAGCCCTGGCTTTTTCGGCATTCAGCGCAAGTTTTATTTTAGCTTTCGCTTTATTTGTTACAACAAAAGAGAGCCAGTCCTGTTTGGGTTTCTGATTTTTTGACCGTAAAATATCTACATGATCTCCATTTTGCAGTATATATCTGAGTGTTACGTTTTTCCCATTGACTTTTCCTCCCACACATGATGAACCCACTGCAGTGTGTATATCGAATGCGAAATCGAGAAGTGTTGCACCTGCCGGAAGCTGTCTCAAATCTCCTTTAGGTGTGAATACAAAAACTTCATCGGTATAGAGCCCTGATCTGACCTGGTCGAAAAATGCCGAATCTTCTTTTTCCGGGGATTCAAGTATTTCTCTCATTCTGCCCAGCCATGTATCAAGTCCTCCCTCTCCTTTTATGCCTTTATATTTAAAATGTGCTGCAAGTCCCTTTTCAGCCATCTCATCCATCCTTTCCGACCTGATCTGAACTTCCACCCATTTACCTCTCGGACCAATAACAGTAGTGTGTAGAGATTCGTACCCGTTTGATTTGGGAACTGATATCCAGTCGCGAAGGCGGCTCGGATTAGGTTGATACAGATCAGTTACAACAGAATAAGCTCTCCAGCAATCGGATTTCTCATTCTCAGGTTCACTATTCAATATTATCCTCACGGCAAACAAATCATAAACCTCATCAAATTCCACTCCCTGCTTTTTCATTTTAAGCATAATGGAATGTATTGATTTAGTGCGGCTTTTGATAGCGAACCTGAAGCCCTGTTTCTCAAGTTTATCCTGGAGAGGCTGTGAAAATTCCTTTATAAGCCTGTTACGTGATGCCGTGGTCTGTTTCAGGCGGCTCATAACATAATTATACTGTTCAGGTTCAAGAAATTTGACAGCCAGGTCTTCCATCTCCGATTTTATGTTATAGAAGCCAAGTCGGTGTGCAAGAGGCGCATAAAGGAAATATGTTTCGGAAGCCAGTGGAAGTTTTTCCTTATCAGGAGCCATGTCGAGATTACGCATATATTCCAGCCGCTCCACAAGTTTTATAAGGATAACACGCACATCATCAGCCAGGCTCAACAATAATTTCCTGAAATTTTCAGCCTGATATGATGCCTGCATGGATTCAATACTGCTTACACGTGAAAAACCTTTCAGTATCTCAACCACTTTATTACCAAATTGCTTTTCAAGCTCTCCTGAATTTAGATCAAGCTTATTATATGAATCATGAAGAAGTGCGGTAATTATAGTCGTGGGTCCAAGATTCATCTCATCTGCTATGATCCTTGCAACAGACAGTGCATGAAGTATCTGCGGTTCTCCAGTAAGAATAAACCCTCCACTGCATGTCTTTATTGCCAGGTCAAGAGCAGCCCTGAT
Source organism: Bacteroidales bacterium (assembly GCA_003501665.1). Classification (GTDB taxonomy): domain Bacteria; phylum Bacteroidota; class Bacteroidia; order Bacteroidales; family VadinHA17; genus LD21. The sequence continues at coordinate 5,269 of DNOQ01000333.1, forward strand.
CCTGTTAATATCTTCAGGCGAAACACTGTTTTTTACCGCTTTCAGAAGTGCCCTGTACCCAGATTGTATCTTTTTAGAATCCACCTCAATACCTGGTTTTTCGGATGCAAGTAAGCAAATATTACTCAACAAAAAAAAATCTCCGGAATATTACTATCCTGCCGGAGATTTAATTTCTGCATACTTGTTTTACGGTTTCAATCCGGATTATTTATTATTCTTGCTGTCAGCGTTCTCAAGATGTTCAAGCTCCTCAATACCAATTGTTTTGGAAAGTTCAGCAAGCTCCCTTAGATTAATATCACCTCTTATTGAGATAAGTGAATTGCCGCCGGAACCACCGGTGATCATCAGGAGTTCGGAAATCGTATCACCATTCTGTCTTACAAGGAACTTTGTGACATCAGAACCTTCACGAACAACCATCAGTTCCTCATATATCGATAAATCAAGTACCTTGCTTAGTTCGGAATATAAATTCACTTTACCGGTCGAACTTGACTCATCTTCGGACAAAATCCTTATAGATTTAAGGCGTGAAAGAATATTGCCGGATTTGCCGGAATCATTACCCATTGCTCCCAGCATATTCAACATCCTGCCTGAAATATAGATAGATGTAAATCCTTCTTTCTCGGAATATCTGTCAAATAATGCATCTATCTGATTTGTCTGGGCACAGATTACCTGGGTAATCAGAAATGCAATTATTAAATTAATAAATCTCTTCATATATAATGTTATTTATTGTCAGGTTTCTCATCCGATTTTTTACTCTCATCATCAAAGCTGATGGTGATGCCAGCTTTTTTCAATCCGCCTGAAATTAACGAAAACGATCTGTCGATCGATTTAATACCATCGCGGGTTGTGTTTACAAGTTTAAAAACTGGTTTTATTGCCTTTGTACCCCTGTTAAGTTTTACCGAGACATTGTTAAGGATCTTCATCGTCTCGGCATAGGCAATGACAGGATCAGAAAAGGTGTCTTCAGGTTCCCGGTCATAAGTCGTGATAAACCAGGCTGCGATCATTATAAGGATCGTTGCAGCAGCGCTTAAGATAGTAATATATCCCTTCCTGAATATATTTTTCCTTTTGATTACTTCCAGTTTATCAATGGTATTGAGAATCCTGTTGTCAAAATCCGTTGAAGGAACAGGGATCTGTTCAGAGGACGAATAATACCTGAAAATCTCCTTTTCGGCATCATATCCCGGAAAAATGACATCCCCCGAAAAGAAATCCTTCAGTTCCTGTTCTTCTTCAGGCGAACTATTTCCATCATAGTACTTATCCAGCAGTTCTTTAAGCTTATCCTCTTTCATTGCTGTATTCCAGATATTTCTCCTTGATCATTTTTCTTGCTCTTGAAAGTATTACCCTGA
>DNOQ01000035.1:0-490 GCA_003501665.1 Bacteroidales bacterium
GACTGCATGACTGCACGACTGCATGACTGCACGACTGCACGACTGCACGACTGCATGACTGCACGACTGCACGACTGCACGACTGCATGACTGCACGACTGCACGACATAATAAATATATAAGCAATGAGCGAAAAAATGAAAAAGAGTGATTACACGATTCTTGTGGCTGATGATGATCCTGATTATCTTTTTCAGACTGTTTTTAATCTGAACAAGGCAGGTTACAGGACCATAACTGCAGAGAGTCAGGCGGAGGCTGAAGCAATTATATCAAGGTTCAGGCCCGACCTTGCTATCTTTGACCTTATGATGGAGAGCGATGACAGCGGTTTTATTTTGTGTTACAGGATAAAAAAGAAGTATCCCGATGTGCCTGTAATAATGGCTACTGCCGTATCCCGTGAGACCGGTATGTCGTTCAGCGTTGATACTGAAAGGGAAAGATCGTGGATCAGGGCTGATAAGTACCTCGAAAAAGGTATTCGGGC
>DNOQ01000035.1:505-3198 GCA_003501665.1 Bacteroidales bacterium
TATCCCTTCATGGATGAGGACTATACTTTTGAATTGCTTGAAGCGCCGACAGGAGAGGATGGAATAGAAATTATTGAAAGGGATAAACCGGATATCATACTTCTTGATAATAAACTGCCGGGCATCCAGGGAATAGAAGTGCTGGAATATATTCATGAGAAAAAATACGATATTGTTGTCGCAATGATAACATCTTATGCTTCTCTCGATGTTGCAATAAAGGCAACCCGCGACGGAGCCACGGATTTCATTCCAAAACCCTTTACACCACAGGAGCTTAAATCAAGTATTGAAAACATAACAAAACAACTTTACCTGAGAAGGATCACCCGGCGCCTTACAATTGAGGGTAAACAGGTAAGATATCAGTTCCTTTCGGTCCTGTCACATGAATTGAAAGCGCCTCTTAATGCAGTTGAAGGCTATCTGAGGATGATGCAGGGAAAACAGGCAGGAGATATGGTCGACGACTATGCAGACCAGATTGACCGGTCACTTCAGAGAATACAGGGGATGAGAAACCTTATAATGGATCTTCTCGATTTTACAAAAATACGCCTTGAGAAGAAAGAGGGCAGAGTGAAGCCTCTTCATCTTGCAGAAATTGCAAGAGGAGCGATTGTTACGGTACAGCCTTATGCTATCCAGATAGAGGTCAATATTAATCTGGATGTCAGATCAGAGGTTGTAATAAATGCTGATCCTGCCGATATGGAAATAATCTTTAATAACCTGGTATCGAATGCGGTAAAATATAACAAGACGGGAGGAAGAGTGGATTTAATTATTGATTCGACCGATAATGAGGCTGTTATAAAGTTTGTCGATACCGGGATAGGTATCAGGAAAGAAGATATCCAGAACCTCTTTACCGAGTTTGTACGCATAAAAAACGAAAAAACAAGAAATATAACAGGAAGCGGACTCGGACTGTCGATAGTGAAAAAAGTTATTCAGCTATATTTCGGTACAATTACCGTGGAAAGCAAACCGGATATAGGTACAACCTTTACAGTCAGACTGCCCATGAATTCTGCAAACATAACCTGATCTGATATGAAGCTCCCTGGTAGAACGATCGAAAGACTAAGCGAATACAGGAGAACACTTCTCGGTTGTATTGAAGAAAAAAAAGATTTCATCTATTCCCACGATCTTGCTGCCCGGTTGCATATAACAGCCGTACAGGTAAGACGCGATCTGATGCTGATAGGCTATTCATCGGTACTGAGAAAAGGATATGATGTAAAAGAACTCATAGAGACCATAGGAACAATAATAGATTCGGAAGATACCCTGAAAGTTGCAATAATTGGTATTGGTAACCTGGGAAAGGCCGTAGCCGGATATTTCAAAGGCAAAAGATCAAAACTCAATCTTGTGGCATCCTTCGATAAGGATCCACAGAAAGTTAACAGGGTAATCTCGGGTGTTAAATGCTATCCAACAGGGGAAATGTATAGAATAATAAGGGAACTGGATATCAGCATTGCCATAATTACAGTTCCTCCCGATTATGCAAAAGATATTGCAGCAGAGGTAGTTCGTTGCGGGATAAAAGGTATCCTGAACTTCACCACAGTACCTCTTAATGTTCCGTCATGGGTATTCCTCGAAGAGTATGATATGATTACTTCAATAGAAAAAGTCGCTTATTTCGTAAAAGAGAACAGAATATAGAATTACAGCTTAATAATGAGGATTTTCAGAGGACTTGAAGAAGTATCCGGTATAAGAAACCCTGTTGTGACCACAGGATCCTTTGACGGGGTGCACATCGGACATAAAACTATTCTGAACCGTCTGAAAATGCTCGCTGAAAAATACAACGGAGAATCCGTACTTATAACATTTCATCCGCATCCCAGGAAAGTTCTGTATCCGGATACGGCCGGGAAGAATCTTAAACTGATCAACTCACAGGAAGAAAAGCTGAAACTGCTCCGTGAAGCCGGCCTCGATAATGTTATCATAGTCGAATTCACGAAAGAGTTTTCGAGGATCACCAGCGAGGAGTTTGTGAGTGAATATTTGTGCAAAATATTGAAATCCAAAGTAATAGTTGTCGGATTCAATCATCATTTCGGATTTAATCAGGAGGGTGATTATAAACATCTCTGGCAATGGCAGGAGAAGTATAATTTTGAAGCTGAAGAGATCCCGGAACAGGAGGTCCGGCACGAAACGGTAAGCTCCACAAAGATACGGAAAGCAATAGGCGAAGGATATATCCAGAGAGCAAATGCCTATCTGGATCATTATTACATGATTATGGGGATTCCCGCAATATCTGGCACATCAGGTCTTCCCGGAAGGATGAAATTCGTCAGTATCCCGATAACCGAAGAATCCAAACTGATGCCATCGCCTGGGCTCTATGCCGTATCGGTTTTAACTGGTCAGATCCGGTCAAAAGCAATGGCATTCATTCATAAATACCCGGACGGAAATTCAGAAGTGCTTGTAAATATCTTTGAAAATGAAGATCAATTCATCGGAAAAAACTGTTCAGTTCTTTTTCATAAAAAGATATATGGAGTTGTTTCACCGGATGATCCACGGATTGAGTACCGTCTGTCATCGGTAGTCGATGAAATTTCGGACCTCATTTTCTGAGATCATTCCTCCTCTCTGTCCTGTTTTCTGATAATCTCTGCAAATTATTCACCTCTTTGCCCTTTAGCCGTAATGCC
>DNOQ01000239.1 GCA_003501665.1 Bacteroidales bacterium
ATGATTAAGCTGTCAGGGGTGCAAAATTTTTAATCACCATGGGCCTATCTATCTCGATGTCAATGGCTTGCCTGACGGCCCGGCAATATGGGGAGGTTGTGTTACCCGACGCAAGCATCCGGCCGATGTCCTGGTACTTTAGCCACCAAACTGTCCCAGTGCAAGAAGGTATGTCGTGATTTTTGCAAATCCTGGTACAATTTTTAATGAGTTCTGGCGCGTTCGCGGTACAAAGCTCGTTGTGAACTGAAAACATGTCAAGGTACTGTTATTTTATTAACAGCACTGGCAAAGTGTCGCGTTACAAAAAGTTTCGGAGCCAGAAATCTGTCAGGGTATACTGAGTTTTAATTGCGTGGAGTGGCGCGTGTCCGGGTACAACAGTCATTACAAATTTGTCAAGGGTGCAGTAGCCCTGCCTGCCTGAGGCAGTCAGGCAGGAAAAGCAAAAAGTGTGACAAACAAATTACCTTTATTAGGCCACGTTTCATTTTAATAAAACAATCTTTCTCATTTTGTTAAATTCACCAGCCTGTAATCTCAATATATACGTGCCATTTGTCAAATTACCGGCATCCCAGACATACTTATACCTGCCGGCTTCCATTTCTTTTGAAATTAATGTCGAGACAACTTCTCCAAACATATTATAAATTGCCAGTATTATAAAACTTTGTCTTGGAATATCAATTTCAAAGCTTGTAACGGAACTAAATGGATTTGGATAAGCTGGCCCGAGAAGAAATTCCTGTGTTGTGATTTCCGGCAGGTCAAAAATGCCTGTCGAGAATTGTCCGGTTCCAATAAGTTTCACGATACAATTCTTATCATTATTGTAAATATGAAGAGTGTCAATTACAGGTGATGTATTAACAGGTGTGAATGTGATAGTAATAAAAATACTGTTTCCGGGTAAGATAAGGCTGTCAACCGGGGTATAATCAGTGGAAAAAACCACCTGATCATTGAGCACCTGATAAATTACCAGCGTGTCTAAACCATTATTATACAATTTTAAAATGGTATCTGCCTGCTGACCGATGAGCACTGATCCAAAATCAAAGATTGATTCTGACAGGGCTATTATTGGTACGTCCTGATTGAAAAAGTAACGGCCTATGTCAGTTATGGTGCCGTCGGGATCGGACGGAGAATCAGGATCACCAGCATCAATACAAGGTGAAGTGTATTGCAGGTTATAATCTCCGTTTAATGCATCTATAAATTCAGGATCATAATAAATATTACTGAAAACATCGCAGGAATCGCCGTTTGTATTTACTCCGGTGAGTTCCCCCAGCCCGGCAGGGACAGCGCCCTGAAACAACATAGTAGTTTTAGTAGCAAGTATGTCACAGAATTTTATTGAATGTGTTCCCAATCCGAAGTGTATCGGTGGTCTGCTGATACCGATGATGATTGAATTGACAATGATTGCATCCGAGTACAGAATTAAACCATCGCAGTCGGTCCAGGCTGTGTTTTGCGAGAAGGTGCAGGATTCAACGAGGATAGGCCCGCCGGAATATATGGCTGCGGCATTATTTGCTAAATTGTTATTGAATGTGCAATATGATATAGTTGAGATGCCGGTGCCGATATAAATCGCACCGCCACCATCAGATGCGTTACCCAAGCCCCAATCCTCCGTATTACCGTTAAATGTGCAGTTGGTTATTAAAACATCGTAAATTTCGGTCAAACAGAGGCCGCCGCCATTACTTATACTATAATTGGATTTGAATTCACAATCATTGATATTGATCCCGTTGCCATCTTGAATACGATGTATCATGACTCCCCCGCCTTCTGACTGGGCCGTGTTGTTGAGAAATCGACAACCGGTAATTTCCACGCTTCTTATAAAAATCCCATAGCAATAGAGGCCTCCTCCATCCTGCCCGCATTGGTTATCCTCGAACAGACAATTTGTAAGGATAAGTTCCCGCGCTCGAAACCATATTCCTCCACCATGTTGTTCGGCTTGGTTGTTGGTGAAGATGCAGTCGGTGATACTGAACGGATCAGAATCATATTGGATCTCAACATAGATACCTCCACCTCTGTAAGCCCGGTTGTCTGAAAATAGGCAATGGGAAATAACTGTGGAAGCGGAAGCGCAGAAAATACCACCACCAAAAGCCATCCCAGTGTTAAAACCATGATCAATAATACAATAGTCCAGCCTGGTTGAATCTGCACCCTCCCCGATCCTGATTCCCTGCCATCCAGTTACAGTATCGGCGGCTGTGAATATAATTGAATCCAGGGCCGTTCCCACTGCTTCCAGCGCCCCATCAACGGCCAGGCTGTAATAACCCTGAAAATTCACCTCCACACCGGGCTCAATCGTGAGTTTTGAATCGGCATAAATGGTAATATCTCCATGAATTAAATAGGGGGAATTGGATGCTTTCCAGGTGCCGGAAACATAACCACCCGGAATAGTGGTTTGCGCGTTGATTATTGAAATCGAAAGTAAACCAAATGTTAAGACAGATAGGGGTTTTTTGATCATTTCATTGCTCTTTCATTTATTGCAGCATGTGCATTTTATGGAAAATAATGCTCTTCCTTACAGATGTCGTGTAGCAGGCTATTAATTCCTGATTGGTCTTCAGATACAAATGTATGAAATACCAGATATTGGATAGCAAACTTTCGTTCTAAACAATCTCAATAGTACAAATCAATCTGTCCGTATCCAATTTCAGTTAACAAAACAGTTAAAATTTAAATTGCGGTCGTTTAATGGTTGCTTTCATTCAATGTGCCCTAACGGGAGTCTGTCTAAAAACCTTTTATTCCGGTAAAAAATATTCAAATTGAACCGTTTTAAGAGGTTTTGAAAATTCATTAGCTTTGGTTATCAGCAGATTAAAGGATTCCTTAAAGGTCTTGTCTTCGGTCTCCGATACAATGAGCAGGTTTTTAGACGACCTGTCCCGATCCATCGGGAGTCTGACGGCCCGGCAATATTGGGAGGTTGTGTTACCCGACGCAAGCATCCGGCCAATGTCTTGGTACTTTAGCCACGAAACTGTCCCAGTGCAAGCCTGCCTGGCTGACGCCAGTCAGACAGGGAGGGTATGGCGTGGTTTTTGCCGTCCGGGTACAAGTTTTGTGAGCTATACGAGTGTCGCGGTGCAAGGCTGAATGGGAGCAGGTAACAAGTCAAGGTATACATAGTTTTATTGCGGACAGTAGCGCGGTCGTGGTATAAGTTGTTACAAATCTGTTATGGGGGTAGGAACAAATTGCAAAAATTGGCCCTCCCAACTCAGATCTATATAACATCGTGACCAAAAGTTTTGTAATTTTAATGAATGAAAAGGGAGAAGAATTATTTAAATTTTCAGAAGGAGAAGCCTTTCAGGATGTCAAATTTTCACGGAAGTATTGGCTATGGAAGTAAATTCTATGCATCAAACCGTGGGCTATTTGGTGAAATAGATTATACTGATATAATGAAAGGTGTTGATTTCTTAATAAAAGAAAAAAGAGTTGATTCCAGCAAAATGGTTGTTGGAGGCTGGAGCTATGGCGGATATCTGACAAACTGGATAATTGGACATACAGATCGTTTTAAAGCAGCTGTTACAGTAGCGGGTATCTCAAATACGGTGAGTTTTTATTCCCAAAGCGACATCAATCATGGAGAAGGTGCCCGTTGCGAATTTAAAGGAGTACCTGTATTGGACATGGAGAATTTCCATCGTGCCTCTCCCATCAATTTTTTAAAGAATTGTACAACTCCAACTCTTATAATGCATGGAACCGGAGATGTAAGGGTACCATCAGCTCAGGTATGGGAAATTTACAGAGCCCTTATAGACCTTGGGGTAAAAACAAAAATGATACTCTACCCTGGTGCTCCACACCTTATTAATTCGGATCCACGACATTATGTTGATGTTATAACTAATTGGATTGACTGGAATAATGAGTATATAAAGAAATAGATATTCTAAATATTCCAGAAATTGAGATTGAACTCATAAACTTAATCGGCAAGACCGCCACCCAACCTTGAAAATAAATTCCTGACTTAAAGCGATCGGTGCCTCGGGATTTCGGTTAAATTGTAACGAACTTGAAATTTTTCTAAGAAGGAGTTAAATCCATGTTGTCTAATCATGTATGTTAAGTCTTTTCAGACCGTCTTTTGAAGTGGTCAAAGGAGGACGGATTTTCAACTATGTGCCAGGTCTCAAAAACCAAACATATTGATCTTATATGGCCGATCAGGTTACAAAAATGTATTCCCCTAAACATTAGAAAATAATTATGGTAAAAGATAATCCGTTCATTCCAACTGAATGTGGTTGATTTAATTTACTTTACAAGATTATTATATTTCATGTTGCTTGAGGAGGTTCTCAACCTCCTGGAGATTGAATCTGCTTAGTTTTATGATTTTAGTATTCTTCCTGTAAAAGGAAGGTACAATTCGGAGAGCTTCTTCCTTCCTGTCAACATCCATAATGAACCAGGCTTTGTGTTCTCCATCAAGACAACCCCAATCCGCATGTGTAAGGAAATGAGACCCTGAGCTTAGAAATATCTGAATTGTACGGAGACATTCAATTTTATCAGGGCTGTGGTAAACTTCTACAATATATTTTGCCATGACTTCAGTTATTAAGCTTGGAATAACTATTTTTTACAATATGCATCAATCAATAATTTTAATCCATTAAGAGGTATTTAATTTTCCTGAAATATCATATATTTAAGTAAACAAATGATATTCTCTAATGTTCATGGAATCTGATTTTAAATAATATTAAAGATTATTACATAAACAAATTTACACCAACGGGAAACCAAAGTCAAATAATCTT
>DNOQ01000173.1 GCA_003501665.1 Bacteroidales bacterium
ATCATGAGCAGTGATATGACAGGCAGGAATTACTGGATTAGCGTCCCCAGTAAGCAGGAGGCCTACTATTATTTGAGCTTCTTCGTGTGGCCTTTTGGTGTTATGCTGGCCTCCTTAAAGCATTGGAAAAGGCCAATATCCAGGAATGTTTTCTGGTTATTTTGTGTTTTTTTTGGTTTAGCATTTATCATTGCGGAGGGGGAACTTTCAGCTGATTCAGAGTATTATGCAAATGCACTTACTCAATACGCAAACTCAAATTTGACTCTGTCAGAGCTCTGGAGATCTTTTTATTCTGAAAACTCAAACTATGTAGATATATTTCAGCCTGTTTTGACCTATCTGATTTCTCGTCTGACTTCCAATCCAACAGTCCTTTTTACAGTCTTTGGATTCATTTTCGGGTATTTTTATTCCAGTAATATCTGGTATATCCTGAATAGAATTGTGGGCAGAATAACGCCCATTATTTTCTTATACATACTCACGTTTGCCTTATTAAATCCTATATGGAACATTAATGGTTTCAGAATGTGGACCGCTGCCCAGATATTTTTATTTGGAGCGCTCCCCTATTTTTTTGAAGGCAAGCGAAAGAGCCTTATCTGGTCAGCGGCAGCAATACTTGTTCACTTCTCATTTCTTTATCCGGTAGCGATCCTGGGTCTGTTCTCTTTACTTAAGAACAGGCTGGATGGTTATTTTGTTTTTTTTGTTATTACATCCTTTATTAAAGAGCTTGATCTGGATTTTGTCAGGAATTCATTGTCATTCCTTCCTGGTTTTCTTCAGGCCAGGGTTACAGGTTATACAAATCTTGACTATGCGGAATTCAGACTTGAACGTGTTCAGTTGCATAACTGGTATATTGCGTATTCCAGGCTGGCATTACAGTGGGTTGTGTATGCATTTACGATATTTGTCTACTTCTTTTTTAAGAAGCAGCTTTATGCAAGGAAAGAGCTGTTGACATTATTCTGTTTTTCAATTTTGCTTTATGGTTGCGCCAATATCTTCAGCCTTGTACCGTCTGGTGGCAGGGTACTGGTTGTTGCCACAACATTCATGTTTGCCTTTGCCATTATTTTAATTTCAACATATCCCCAGGTAAAAAGCCTGACAGTGATTAAGACAATTCTATTTCCTTTTTTATTGCTCTATTGTATTGTCAAGCTCAGAGAGGGGATGGACTTTTATGGATTATCCACAATAATCGGGAATCCAATATTCTCCGTTTTTTATACAGATACAGTTCCCCTTATCGAAGAAATTAAAGGCTTTCTGTAATCTGATCTGCTGCATCTGATTTCGATCATCAGAATGCATATTGTTAGCACCCGCTTGCCTATCAGAATCTATGATTATCATTTATAGACTTACATTTTAGAGAGACCCCCTTCTTTCAAGGAGGTTTTTTTTCATAGGGACCTATAGTCTTCGAACCGGTAATTGCTTCTGCTATAGAATGAATACATTTATGACTCCTAATCCGCTCCCTTCAGTTGCATAGCAAATGCTTAGAGAATACTTATCACGAATAGTCACCAATACCCCCGGCTGGCATACCGGCCGAAAAATAATCGTTTTTGATTCTGATGACTGGGGGAGTATCAGAATGCCTGGCAAGGCAGCTTATGATAAGCTCCTCGCTTCAGGAATCCGGGTTGACCAATGCCCTTACAACAGGTATGATTCCCTTGCCAGCGAAGAAGACCTGTCTTCGCTCTTCGAGGTACTAAGTTCGTTCAAAGATTTCTCAGGCAACCACCCTGTAATTACAGCTAATTGCGTCGTATCAAACCCTGACTTTGATAAGATCAGGGAGTCCGGGTTCAACACATATTATCAAGAATGGTTCCCCGTCACGCTTCAAAAATACCCGAATCACTCCAGGTCATTACAACTATGGAAGGAAGGCATAGAACGAAAACTCTTTCATCCTGAATTCCATGGAAGAGAACACCTGCATGTGAGCAGGTGGATGCAGGCGTTGAAGCAAAATATGCCAGAAACCAGACTGGCGTTTGATCTTCAGCTATTTGGCTTAAGTACAATTATCTCCAATGAGAACCGGAAAAGCTATCTGGCGGCATACGATGTAAATGATAATGAGGGTCTAGAGCAAATCAAAGCTATAATTTTGGATGGTCTGGCGATTTTCAGACAGATCTTCGGCTATTCTTCCAAAACATTTATTGCTCCAAATTATACATGGCCCACACAAATTGAACAATCACTTGCCGATTGGGATATAAGATACCTGAAAGGGGCAATAGTCCAGAACTCCCCTGTAATTAATGCATCACATAACAAAAAGATACGCCATTTTACCGGCCAGAAAAATTCTTATAATCAAATTCATATCGAACGGAATGGCGAATTTGAACCTAGTTTTAACTATGGAAAGGACTCTGTTGATGCCACTTTGGCTCAAATAGACAAAGCATTTAGCTGGAAAAAGCCTGCAATTTTATCAGTGCATCGTGTGAATTTTATCGGGGGTATTGAGAGATCTAACCGCGAAAGGAGTCTTACCCAGTTTCGGGATCTTCTATCAAAAATATGCAGGAAATGGCCGGATGCTGAATTTATGACAGCAGAGATGCTGGGAGACGTAATTTCCTCACCACGTAAAAGCAGAAGATGAATAAAACCTCCAGTATCCTTGTAACAGGTGATTTTTGTCCGGTAAACCGAACCGGCAGTATAATCCTTGCTAACAAAGCGCAATCATTATTAAATGATTTTTTGCCCATAGTGCAGAATGCCGGTTTGGCGATCACAAATCTCGAATGTCCTTTAACCGAGCAGGGTCCGGGTATTACCAAGATCGGGCCATTATTAAAAGCTCCTACTGAAGCGGCTAAAGCGCTTTCAGACTGGGGATTTGGGCTGGTGACCCTTGCAAATAACCATATTATGGATTATGGCCTGCAAGGGTTAACTTCAACATTCAGTGCATGCATGAAGTATGGCATTGGTCATGTAGGTGCAGGTATTAATAATACAGAAGCGAGAACTATATTCTACACTCGTGTCGGGGATTATAATCTGGCAATCCTGAACATTGCTGAAAATGAATTTTCTACTACCCAGGGTAATTACCCGGGTTCGAATCCGATGAATGCCATCGAAAACTATCGTGATATTGTCAGAGCAAGGACAGCTGCGGATTTCGTACTTGTAATTGTACATGGAGGCCATGAAATGTACGATCTGCCTAACATAAGAATAAAAAATAATCTTCATTTTTATGCAGAAGCCGGGGCAGATGTAATTATTCAACACCATGCTCATTGTTACAGCGGTTATGAAGTATTCAACGGGGTACCGATCTTTTATGGTCTCGGAAATTTTGTTTTTGATATTCCCTCAAAGATTAATTCAATTTGGAATTACGGGTACGCAGTAGAGATCACACCCGGCAACAATCCTTTATTCCGGATAATTCCATATGAACAGTGCAATGGTGAGGCAGGGGTCAAGCTCTTGCCAGAGACCCGACAGGAGGATTTCAATGACAAGCTTGCATATCTTAATAGCGTTATTGAGAGGGATGACTTACTGGACCTGGAATTTGATAAACACTGTAAAAGGGTAAGGAATATGTACAATTCATTACTGGAACCTCATTCGGTGAAACTTCTTCATTACATGCGCAATCGCGGCTTATTCCCCACATTCTTGAATAAGCGCAAGAGAACATTATATTTGAATCTTTTCCGTTGTGAATCACACAGAGAGATTGTTGTAAAACTGTTGGAAGACAGTGTTAAGGAAACTGAACCGAAAAGTAGGGGGTGAGCAGTTGGTCTTAGTGGACAAGAAAAAACTGTGCCTGGTAATACCTTCACTTCAGGCTGGTGGAATGGAACGGGTGATGTCTGAACTGGCAGGTTATTTCTGTAGCAGAAAGGAGCTCGAAGTTCATCTGGTTTTATACGGAAAGTCACCTGAATTTTTTTACATAGTACCGGATTGTGTTGAAATTCATGAGCCCAAATCAGTTTTTCATAACAAACTTCGTTTCTATTCCACCGTTAGACGCTTGCTATTTCTCAGAAAGACAATTCGCCTGCTAGCCCCTAATTCAGTTTTAAGCTTTGGAGAGTACTGGAACAGTTTCGTCCTGCTTGCCTTAACAGGGTTGCCAATTCCGGTTTATATTTCCGACAGGTGCAGTCCGGCGAAAAGATACAACGCCTTACATAACTTCCTCAGAAGATGGCTGTATCCAAAGGCCAAAGGCGTAATTGCCCAGACTGAGATGGCGAAGGTTCTGTATCAGAGACAATTTAAGAACGATAACGTTGCCGTGATTGGCAACCCGATCAGGCTGGCAAAAACCCATGAAGGTCCAAAACATAATATTGTTCTCACAGTCGGTCGGTTAATCGAATCAAAGAACCATGACAAGATCATTGAATTGTTCTGTCGCCTCAACAGACCTGACTGGAAGTTACTGATAGTAGGGGGTAACGCATTGAAACAAGATAACCTAAGTAAGCTGAATACGCTGGTCAGATCCCTTAATGCAGACGCCAATGTTGAAATCACGGGATACAGAACCAATATGGACGAAATCTATCGCCAAAGCAGCATTTTCGTGTTGGCATCCGAATCAGAAGGTTTCCCAAACGTTATTGGTGAAGCTATGGCTTCAGCTATACCGGTAATTGCCTTTGATTGCGTTGCTGGACCCTCTGAGATGATAACTGATGGTGAAGACGGCTACCTGGTTCCGGTCGGCAATTATGATGAATTTTCAGAGCGGTTGGAAAACCTTATGGAGGATCTGACATTACGTCAAAGTCTGGGGTTAAGAGCAAAAGAATCAATCCGGAAGTTCAATGTTGAGACCATTGGGTCAGAATACTTCAATTTATTAATAAGGGAATGAAGGTTCTTCAGATTAATACAACGGCTAATTCCGCCTCGCACGGAAGGATTGCCGCGGGTATAGGCACGCAGCTGCTCCAGGCTGGTCATGAAAGCTATATTGCATATGGGAGAACCGGAAACGATTGCGGGTCAGAACTTATTAAGATAGGAGGAAAGTTGGATCAGGGCCTTCATCTGATCGCCACACGCATAGTTGACCGTCATTGTTTCAGCTCTTCCGGTGCAACACGGACCATGGTTAGAAGGATTGAGGATATTCAGCCGGACGTGATTCACCTTCATAATGTGCACGGATACTACCTGAATATTGCAATCCTGTTCAATTATTTGAAGCGTTGGGGGAAGCCTGTAATATGGACGTTTCACGATACATGGCCAATAACAGGTCATTGCAGTTACTTTGAGCACGTGAACTGTTTCAAATGGGAGACCGGGTGCTATAGCTGTCCGAATATTAAAGGCTATCCGGGAAGCTGGTTTATTGACAATTCCAGGAGGAACTACCGTGAAAAAAGAGATCTCTTCACTGGCTTAAAAGACATGGTACTTGTGTCTCCCTCCCAATGGTTGGCAAAGTATCTAAAAAGATCATTTCTGTCAGACTTTGAAGTCAGGGTAATAAACAACGGAGTCGATACCGTTAAGTTTGATCCGGGTTTGGCAGGGGTGGTAAATAGTAAATATGACTTGGAAAAGAGATATATATTGGGGGTGGCCAACATATGGGATGAAAGAAAGGGGTTGAAGGACTTCATCAAGCTACGCCAGATACTTGACAGGAATATTGATATAGTTCTTGTTGGTATCTCCGGAGCACAAAAGAAAGCTTTGGGCAGGGAGATTAAGGGAATCTTGCGAACCGAAAGTACCAGTGACCTGGCTTCTTTGTATGCGGGAGCAGAAGCATTTGTCAACCCTACCTACCTTGATAATTTTCCGCTGGTTAATATAGAAGCCTTAGCCTGCGGTACACCGGTAATAACCTACCAGACAGGCGGAAGTCATGAGGCTATTGACAAGTCAAGCGGACAGATAGTGGAGAAGGGAAACGTATCCTCCCTTCATGATGCAATAATGTCGGTGATAACCGACAAAGACCTTTTTAAACCTGGTCAATGCCGTGAACGTGCAATTGAAAATTATAGCGCTGACGATCGATACAAGGACTATATTAAGCTGTACGAAGAGCGTATGATCCTTGCTCAAAGTTCAAAATTCTCATGATACATAGTTTTCTGCAGAACCTTAAGAATATCCCCGGGTGGACTACCTCCCGTAAGATTGTAGTCTTTGAGTGTGATGACTGGGGTAGCATAAACATGCCTTCAAATGAGGCTTATATGCGAATGGCATCTGCCGGATTGAATGTAGGACATAGAAGGTGGAACAGGTCTGACACCCTTGAAACAGCAGAAGATCTTGAGCAGCTTTTCGAAGTACTCAAAAGTGTAAGGGACTGCCAAAACAGACCGGCAATTTTTACGCCTGTCACTAATGTTGCCAATCCGGACTTTAAACGAATAAAGGCAGATGGATTCACGAAGTACTACTATGAGAAGTTTACTGATACTCTGACTCGATATTATCCTGATAATAATGTATTTAAGTTATGGATGGAAGGACTGCAGTCAGGCATTTTCATGCCAGAGCTTCATGGCCGTGAGCATCTTTCTGTTCAGTTCTGGCTACAGGAATTACAGCGTGGTAATAAGGACCTTCTGGCAGCTTTTGATGAAGGTTTTGTATCGCTTGACACACCCGGTGCATTGCCACTTGTCAGAGGCTTCAGAACCGAGTTCTATTTTGTCAGTGAGGATCAGAAACCATTCCTTATTAATTCACTTAGAGAAGGGGTATCCCTTTTTAATGAAATTTTCGGCTATTTACCCGGGGTTTTTGTGCCGGCTAACGGAATTTTTCATCCGGATTTTGTTCAGGTCTTGGCCGGTACTGGCGTTAAGTATTTGTGGGTTAACCATTTCATGCGTTATCCATCAGAAGAGGGCAGAATGAAGTCCAGGTGGATGAAAGCAGGGCAAAGTGGACCACTAGGCCTTACCTACTATATGAGAAACTGTTCGTTTGAGCCTAATGGTGAGGATTATCGAGGTGTCGATTATACTATAAGACAAATCGAAGCCGCATTCAGATGGAGGAAGCCGTCTATTATCAGCACTCATCGTGCAAGTTACGCAGGGGGTCTGGATCCGGTAAACCGTACTAAAGGCTTGCATGAGCTTAGGATGCTTTTGGATGCGATTATAAAAAAGTGGCCGGATGTTGAATTTATGTCATCGGGAGATGCTCTTGAGTATATGAAGAATTCAAACTAGGACCAACAGATGTCTCGAAGAATTGTATTTATCAATCAGGCCACAGGATATCTGACTATAGATGTAATAAACGAGTTCGCAGGAGATTATAATGAAATTGCACTAATCACCGGGAGTATAAGGGTTCAGGATATTCCGCTGCATGAAAAAGTTAAGGTTGACTTTATTGTAAAGTATAATCGGGGCAATACTATCAAGAAATCAATCTCATGGGTTATCGGTACTTTACAGATATACTTCTTACTGATTACCAAATACCGGCGTTATGAAAAATTTTACTTCACAATACCCCCTGCATCATACCTACTTGCACTACATTTCAGGTCACCCTTTGTGCTTTTGGTATATGACCTTTACCCTGAAGCGTTAAAGAGCTTTGGTATTGAAAAGCGCAATTTGATTTACAGATGGTGGGCAAAAAGGAATCGGAGAGTCTTTCCCAGGGCTACCCGCATATTTACACTGAGTGACAAAATGAAATCACAGATACTGGAATATTCAGACAGGGACAACGTGACTGTGATACCAAACTGGACTGCCTTTGCAGGTTTACCGAGAATAGGAAAGGGAGAGAACAGGCTGATTTCCACCTTTAATCTGCAGGATAAATTCATTGTTCAGTACTCAGGCAATATTGGTCAGACACATAAAGTGGAGACATTAGTTGAAATTGCGGAAATGCTGAGTTCCTCTGATAAAATCCTGTTTTTGATTATTGGCAGGGGTGAAAGGTTAAAGACAATCACCTCCCTGATTGATGAAAAAAATCTAAAGAACTGCATGGTTCTTCCATTCAGAAAAGATGAGGATCTCTTTGACGCCCTCTGTGCAGCTGATCTGGCAGTTGTTACACTTGATGATAAGACTCCTGATGTAAGTGTCCCCAGTAAGACTTACAATATTCTGGCTGCCGGTATCCCGATTATGTCAATTGCTGCAGAACAATCAGAAATTTCAAGGATGGTTGAAGCGCATCAGATCGGAAAGAATTTTGATAAGAATGACATCGAAGGTATGTGCAGGTTTATTGTAGAGCTGAATGACAACCCTGACTACAGAGATTCGCTGGCAGCCAGATCAATTATTGCATCACAGTCATTTACCAGGTCAAATGCAAAAAAATATCGTGACATATACTTAGAGCAATAGCCACCCTCATGGAAAAAATAAAACGGTTGATATACTTATTCTACTACCTGAAGGAGACTGACTTTTCTCAACTGAATTCAATTATAAAGTATGCATCGGTCAAAACAGGCAGGTCACGGACAGGGATAATCTTTGACATGGTTTGTTCGGTATTCAGATATAATACCTCACTTAAAGATTACTTCTCTTTCAGGTTTTTTGATCTCAACGCTTCAGAGCGAAAAAAATGGGCCGGTACCGGATTTATGTATCAGTTCCAACTCCAAATGAATCCTAAGGGGAAGAGGGAATTGCTTGAAGATAAAATCATGTTTCTCCACCACTTCAAGCCCTGTGTAAAGAGAGCGTTCTGTGGATTAGCCGAATTTATTGGAGATCAGGAAAAAGCAGAAGAAATGCTCAGGAATTCTTCAGGATTGTTGGTCCTGAAGGGTTCACACGGGCAAATCGGCGCTCAGGTGGAAGTGGTACGTTGCAGCGGGTATACTGCCACATCATTGATTGATTACATGAAAACAAGAAAATTTGACCTTATCGAAGAGTATATTGTTCAGCACCCTGTGTTAATGGAATTATCACCGTCCGGATTAAATACGGTCCGAATCTTCACACAGCTGCATAATGGTGCTGTTGAGTTTCTGGGAGCCAGGTTAAGGATTTCAGTTAATTCACCTGTTGATAACATGGCCGCAGGTAATCTGGCAACAGCGGTTGATATAAAAACCGGTTCAGTAATCAGTCCGGGTGTCTACAGCGATATAACCAAGCTGGATCAGGAAAACCATCCGGTCACCGGCAAACGCATTGTTGGATTTATCGTACCCTTCTGGAAGGAGGTGATTGATCTGGCAGAAAAAGCAGCTTTACTAACACCTGAAAATAAATCTGTCGGATGGGATATAGCGGTCACTGCAAGTGGGCCTGAATTGGTCGAAGGGAATCATAATTGGTGTAAGTTGCTCTGGCAGTTGCCAGTTAAAAAGGGGCTAATAGATGAACTTGAGAAATATATCTGATGGAAAAGCTCCTTCTTTATATTAAACACCATTTAGGGTTTCTTTGGAAGGCAATAGAGTGGGGGAATGGTATCCTGTTTGACAGGCTCTATAAGCAAAGGTTGTTCCGGATCCTACCTGGGGTTTTCATGGATTTCACCCTTGAACCATTTACCTTCAGGAGGCTGGTTATATCTGATGCTGAAAGGCTCTATACCCTCATTCACATGCAAAATGCAACCGAGATTGAATTTTTTCGTCCGCATGGGATGGATATGAAAACAATCAAAAAGCAATTCAATAACCGTGCTTTTCTTATGATGGGAGTGTTTGACAGGGACGATTTGATCGGTTACTTTTTCCTGAGGTTTTTCTGCAACAGAAAATGTTTTGTTGGAAGGCTGATTGATACCAGATACAGGGGAAAGGGGATCGGTATTGTTATGAACCAAATAATGTATGAAATAGCCTGGCGAATGAGTTTCAGGTGCCTTTCAACTATCTCCCGTAATAACAAACTGGTCATGCATGCACATGAAAAGAACTCAAAGATGAAAGTTTTAAAAGAGCTTCGCAATGATTTCCTGTTGGTTGAGTTTGTTAATACCAAAGATGAATAGCAACCCCGGTGTTTATCAGAGTAAATTGTGATGACTTCAAAATCTGCCCACTCCCGTGATAAAAAGAGGATTTGATATTATTGCATCGTTTTTTGGACTTCTTCTCGTAAGTCCTGTTATCCTGGCCATCTATGTGCTCATTAAAATTCGCATGCCCGGACCGGCCTTTTTTCGACAGAAGCGTACCGGTAAAGAAGGCAAGCTGTTTTCTATGATAAAATTCCGCACGATGGTTATTAATGATGAAAGCAATACAACATCTGTTCTGGGGGACAAACGCATTACGCCACTAGGCTCAGTGCTCCGCAGGTATAAGCTGGATGAGTTGCCTGAGTTGTGGAATGTACTTATGGGAGAGATGAGTCTTGTGGGCCCGAGACCCGATGTGCCTGAATTCACCCAAAGACTAGCAGGAGAGGAGAAACTTATCCTGGCATTACGGCCGGGGATCACAGGGCCTGCTTCTGTTAAGTATTCGAATGAAGAAGAGCTGCTGGCTGGAGTACCCGACCCAAAGAAATTCACTGATGAAGTAATATGGCCGGATAAGGTGAGGATAAATCTGGATTATTATTACAACCGGAGTTTCTTTTTGGACTTACAAATTATTGTTAGTACCCTATTTCGTTAAACAAATGTAGGATCTTAATTAATTCGGAAAATGAAAATAGCAATTCATCACTCCAAAATATCTTTTAGTGAGCACTGGATCTCATACTGCAAGGAGAAAAATATCCCATTTAAATTAGTGAATTGCTATGACACGGATATAATCCGGCAATTATCGGATTGTGATGCCCTGATGTGGCATCACTATCATTTAAGCGGAAAAGACGCTCTGTTTGCGAAGCAGTTACTCTATTCCCTGGAAATGTCAGGGAAGATTGTATACCCTGACTTCCGCACAAACTGGCATTTTGATGACAAACTTGGGCAGAAATACCTGCTGGAATCCATCAATGCCCCACTGGTTCATTCATACGCATTTTATTCTAAAGATAGCGCAAGCCGATGGGCAGATAGTACTCTTTTCCCAAAAGTGTTTAAACTAAGGCGTGGATCCTCTTCCAGAAACGTCAGACTGGTACGCTCCCGCAGGGAAGCAGGGCAATTAATTAAACAGGCATTTGGTAAGGGATTTAACCAGTATCCTGCGTGGGCTGGATTAATTGAACGATGGAGATTATACAGAAGTGGACAGAGTCACCTGAAAGAGGTTTTTGACGGGGTGGGTAGGTTGATTTATCCAATTCCATATAGCAGGATTCTCGGTAAAGACCGCGGATATATCTACTTCCAGGATTTTGTACCAGGTAATACACATGATATCAGGATTAATTACGTATTTAATAAATGTTTTGGTAGCAGAAGGGGAGTCAGGCCGGGAGATTTTAGAGCATCAGGTAGTTATATAGTAGATACTGATATGACAAAAATACCCGAAAAAGCAATACGTATAGCTTTTGAAGTAGCATCCAGACTCTCACTTCAGACAGCCGCATTCGATTTTGTTATTAATAATGGGGATCCCGTGATTGTGGAAGTGAGTTATGGGTTTGCATATCCCAAATATCAATTTGAGTTGGGTTACTGGGATTCAGATTTAACATATCATCCTGGGAATTTCAACCCATTTGGCTGGATAGTGGACGGCGTGATCGAAGCCGTCAGGAACCAGAAAGCTCGTCCTTGAAAATCAGGGTAGGACTGTCTGCTGCAATGGTTCTAAGTCCGTCGGAAATACCTGAATTGATTTGGGAAACGAATTCTAAATTGTGCTAGCAACCCATATTGAGAGTCCAGACAGGCTTTTCTGAGGTTTGAAAACTTTTTACGGAATTTTCTGTTAATTGTTTGTTCGGACTTAATTCTATGGGAAGATTACAAATATCTTATTTATTAATATCATTCCTGTTAAAGCAGAATGTCCTCTGCTTTGTATCATTTTCTAACACCGTGATAAACAGATGAGATTAGACCTTATTTTTAACAGAATCCAGAGATTAATTGCCGAGCACTCAGGTTCGGATGGGAAAATCAAATTCCTGAGGAAACAAGGTGTAATCATCGGCAATAATTGTCATCTGGAAACTATGTCATTCTCAACTGAGCCATACCTGGTTGAATTAGGCGACCATGTTGCAATTGCAAACGGAACCGTACTTGTTACGCATGACGGAGGGATAAGCTGCTTCAGGGATGAATTTCCCGGAGATGATATTTTCGGGAAGATTATTA
>DNOQ01000497.1 GCA_003501665.1 Bacteroidales bacterium
CCAGGCAAAAAGATATGGTGAATGGATAGCCGGCAGATATAAAGATAAATGATCTGCTGGCAGAACCTCAGGGTGAAAAATATGATTATATAGCTGTGACACGGAGTAAAGATTACATATTTGCTTATACTTGGACGGGAAGAGATTTTTCCCTGGATCTGCGAAAGCTGAATGACGGGAATTATGATGCTTCGTGGTTTGATCCCCGGACAGGGATTTCAGGAATAGATAATACATATAATACTAAAGGTATAGTCACTTTTAATCCGCCCGGAGAAGAAGAACCGGGAAACGACTGGGTGCTTATACTGGAAAAAGCTGATAATGTTGGTGCTAAAGAGAAGAAATGACTTTGACAATTGAGAACATACTACTTATCGGTTCTGTCTTACTTTTTATAAGCATTCTTGCCGGCAAAACATCATTCAGGCTGGGAATTCCAACCCTCATACTTTTTCTTGCTGTAGGGATGCTTGCGGGTAGTGAGGGTATCGGAGGTATCTCCTTTGATAATCCAGGCGTTGCTCAATTCATTGGAATTATTGCACTTAACTTCATCCTGTTTTCGGGTGGATTTGAAACCGACTGGACCTCGGTAAGACCTGTTTTTGGACAGGCTCTGGCCCTTTCAATTTTCGGAGTGCTATTGACAGCAGGCACTCTGGGAATATTCGTCTGGATTGTAACTGATTTTACAATTTATGAAGCCCTTTTATTGGGTTCAATAGTATCGTCAACCGATGCTGCTGCAGTATTTTCCATACTACGGTCAAAGAATCTTGCACTTAAAGGTCACATACGTCCGACACTTGAATTTGAGAGTGGAAGCAATGATCCCATGGCATATATACTCACTATTGTCTTTATCAGTCTTATTCAGAACAGTGAAAAAACATTCCTGGAAATTATCCCGCTGTTCCTGAAGCAACTGCTTGTGGGTGGAATTTTCGGATATTTCTTCGGTGTTGCCGGCAAATACATAAACAATACAATCAAACTTGATTATGACGGACTTCATCCCGTTCTGCTGATAGCAATCATGCTCCTTACATATTCTATGACCTCAGCCATAGGAGGAAATGGTTTTCTTGCAGTATACCTTGCTGCATTATATCTGGGAAATCAGGAACTGCTTCATAAAAGAACCATCATGCTTGTTTTCGACGGCCTTGCCTGGCTGATGCAGATCATTCTTTTTGTAACTCTGGGACTTCTTGTATTCCCGCATGAAATATTACCGGTTATCGGGATCGGGCTGCTGATCTCTGCATTTCTGATAATGGTAGCCAGACCATTAAGCGTCTTTCTGTGTTTATCACCTTTTAAACTAAAAACCAGAGTGAAAGGATTCATTTCATGGGTAGGCCTAAGAGGAGCTGTACCTATCGTATTTGCTACATTCCCGCTGATGGCCGGAATTGAAAAAGCAGATATGATCTTTAATATTGTATTCTTTATCTCTCTGACATCAGTGCTTATACAGGGAACTTCCATACCAAAAGTAGCCAGATGGTTCCATGTTTCCCTGCCTGCACGTGTAAAATCGATCACTCCGGCAGATATTCTCCTTTCAGAATCAATTAATTCTGAAATGGCTGAATTGATTATTACACCTGAATCACACTCGGCAGGTAAAAAGATCATTGAGCTGGGATTTCCAAAGAATGCAAGGATCGCTCTGCTGAAAAGGGACGATAAATACCTTATTCCTGATGGACAAACTGTAATTAAACCAGGTGACAAAATTATTTTACTGGCAGGAAATAAGGATATATTATCTCAAACTATCAATCGTCTGATCTGAAATATTAGCACGTGGAAAGACTTGTTGACAAATGAGTTCTGATTAATTCATCCCTGACCATAATGGTTTGCCGGCACAGCAGTTCTTGAATTTTCTTCCGCTTCCGCAGGGACATGGATCATTTCTTTCCGGTCTGACCTGCTTTATAACCTGGCCTTCCCTGTTACGTATCCAGTTCATTACATTGGCAGGCGGACGTTTTGCCTTTAACTCCTTCGCCATAAACTCCATGTAAGGCTCTACATGTTTAAAAAACATCTTAAAACCTTCACACAGATAGTTTAATCCCGGTTTCCCGTCAGGAGCAAGTAAAAACCTGTGCTTCGGACATTCACCATGACATGCATATCTCACATCACACTCAAGACAGTACCGTGGCAATTTATTTCTCTTATCGATTCCAAAATCAAACTGCTGCTGCGATTTTACAAGATCTTTAAGAGTTGTCTCAAAAATATTGCCCAGGTAATATTCGGGATAGACGAAATGATCGCAGCTATAGATATCCCCGTTATGTTCCATGGCCAGAGCATCACCACATGTTTCATTGAAAACACAGATCCCCGGATTTTCACCCACATAATTTGCCAGTGTTGCATCAAAGATCTGAACATAATATCTGGCAACATCATTCCTAACCCACTCATTGAAGATGTTGATAAGGAACCTTCCATAATCTTTTGCACCTACCGTCCACGGTGCTAATCCGGCTTCGCCATGAACCGGCGCTACCAGTTTTAATTCATTTTCATCCAGAGTATCAGCAATCCTTTCGACGACAGGAAGAAATTGCATAAAACCGCTACCGATCTGCTTAAGGAACCTGTAAGTCTCGGTGGCCATAGATACGTTGTAATCGTTGATAACACTGAGTGTATTAAATTCAACTTTAT
Source organism: Bacteroidales bacterium (assembly GCA_003501665.1). Lineage (GTDB taxonomy): Bacteria > Bacteroidota > Bacteroidia > Bacteroidales > VadinHA17 > LD21. Next base: position 2,698 of record DNOQ01000497.1, read on the forward strand.
GTTTATGAAGTAGTTCAATCCCCTTCATAACGCGTTTAAATGTAGCTGCCCCGGATCGGGTCCGGCGGTAATGATCATGATTATGCTCCGGTCCGTCAATGGAAATACCTGCCAGCATCTTATTGTCATTAAAAAACCTGCACCAGTCATCATTTAACAGTGTACCATTTGTCTGAAAGGCATTATCTATACGTTTCCCTCCTGAATACTTCTTCTGAAACTCAACCGCTTTTTTGTAGAAATCGAGTCCCATAAGAGTAGGCTCACCTCCCTGCCATGTAAACATGACCACAGGGACTTCATGAGCTTCTATAAACTGTTTTGTGAATTCTTCCAGGAGTTCATACGACATTCTGGTACTTCCTGATCCTCCGAACAGTTTGCTTTTTTCAAGATAATAGCAATAACTGCAATTGAGATTACATGCCGGTCCTGCCGGCTTCAACATCACCTGGAAAGCATTTGGTCTCTTCAGCTTAAGGGCATCGGCAAATAGCAGTGTTGTCTTTTTCATCCCGGATAGTGTGGCGTAAAAATACAAATATTAGACAGATGTACAAAGACAAAGGGAAGAGGGGGAGAAGAGGAGAATGGGGGAGTGGGTGAGTGAACTAAACTCCATGTTGAGTCAGTGTAACCCAGTAAACTGCGTGGTAAAAAATCTCAAAAAAAACATAATTTAGCAGAATAATACTCAACAGATAACTAATAAACATCATAATCATGAAAAGAAGAAACTTTATCAAAGTCACTGCAGCCGGTAGTGCCGGAATTGCATCCTCATTTTATATCCCACCTGTTCAGGACAGCCGTAAACTGAAAATAGGACTCATCGGTGCAGGATGGTACGGAATGGTGATTACAACAGCCGCCCTCAGGTCGGGGGGAGTTGAGGTAATTGGTATTTGCGATGTCGACAGCGAACATCTTAAAAGCAGCGCCGATCAGATTGAAAAACTCCAGGGGACACGGCCGAAGACATTCAAATATTATCACGATCTTCTTGATCTTAAAGATCTTGAAGCATTGTTTATCGGTACAATCCCTCACTGGCATGCATTACAGTTCATTGCAGGCTGTGAAAAACGACTTGATATCTACTGCGAAAAGCCGCTTTCCTATGATGTAATGGAGGGAATTGCCATGGTAAATGCATGGAAAAAAGCAGGAAACATTATTCAGGTAGGTTTTCAGCGCCGGCAGAGCCAGGCCTTTCTGAAGGCAAAAGAGCTCATAGAAGCCGGAAAGATTGGGGATATTCACCAGGTTGTGGCACAGATACATTATAATCCTGCTCCGCAGGATACAAAGATACAGCCGCCACCGTCATCGCTTGACTGGGAAGAATGGTGCGGTCCGGCTCCGAAGCTCGATTACCGTCCGAGCATCGGACACCGTTCCTGGAGGCTCGAGAAAGAATACGGAAACGGACATCTTGTAGACTGGGGAATTCACCACATCGATATAATCCGTAAGATATTGGACGAAAGTATGCCTTCACGATTCCATACTACAGGGGGGATTTATCTTCTGAATGACCAGGTAACCACACCCGATACACTTACCGCAAATATGTCTTTCAAAAAAGTCCCGGTGCTATGGCAGCACAGATTGTGGGGAAACGGAGATGTCTCAAGAGAATTTAATAATGGTATATTCTTTTACGGAGAAAAAGGAACTCTGTTTGCAGAAGATTCAAAGGTGGTTATCTTCCCAACAGGTAAAGATGCTAAAAGAGAGGACATTTCCATTCCGACTCCGGCAATGCAGGAGAATCATGTCGAAAATTTCATTAATGCTGTAAGAAAGAAGGATAAGAAACTGATAAGCAGTGATCCGGAGGATGCTTTCCGGTCAGCTGCAACAGTCCAGCTGGCAATGATCTCATACTATACGGGAACAGAAGTTAAATGGGACGAGGAGAAGAAAGAGATTATCGGAAATCCTGAAGCTTCGAAATTGCTCAGGAGAGAATATCGCGGAAAATATAAGCACCCTTAGAAGAATTAGAGGGAGACAAGGAGCGGAGCGACGCAGTTCGGCGAAGCGGAAGGGGGATAAGGGGGAAGGGTTATAATTCTCCTTAAGGGTAGGGGGACAAAGGGTGAAGAGGAGAAAGGGAGAAAAGGTGAGTTATTTATTTGAAACATTATCAGGCTTTATTGACAATAATTTACAGAAATTACATCATCAGATTTTGTATCTTTATAACACAATACTTTTAAGATATATGAAAAACAAAAAACATACCACCGGCCGGCGGCAATTCATTTCGATGATCTCTGCTGCAGCAGCTATAGGACTTACAGGAGTTCCGAAAGTTACAGGTGCAAAACCTGATTACAGAACTGATGGTATAAACCAGCAGGAACCTCAAATGCCAGTGATAAATCTTGGTCCTCACCGGATCAGCAGGCTGATAGCCGGATCCAACCCGATATCCGGATATTCCTACCTGGGTTCACATACTGACCGTCAGATGAAGGAATATTTTACGACCGATAATACAGTTCAATTCCTGCTTAATTGCGAAAATTCAGGTATCAATACTCACCAGGGTTCGGCAAGGATGGAGTATTTAAAACCATTACGCGACCATGGCTCAAAAATGAACTTCATCAGTCTCAGTTCCGACCGTTTGAAAATCAAAGAGGTCATCAATACCGCCGGCCCGATAGCTGTCGTTCACCATGGTGGGGTAACTGACCGCCTGTTCTATGAGGGCGATTCAATGATTGTCCGTGATTATGTGAAGGCTGTGAGGGATTCCGGGGTGCTTGCAGGTGTATCAGCTCATAATCCTGACGTCATAAAAAAAATCGCTGATGAAGGGTGGGAGGTGGATTTCTTTATGACATGTTTTTATTACCTGACCAGAAAACAAAATATTGAGGAATCCATGCCATCACTACCCGTCGGCAGTTATATGTTTTACAGGAACGATCCGGATGTAATGACAAATGTGATCCGACAGGTAAAACAACCCTGTCTGGCTTTTAAAATTCTTGGCGCCGGCAGGCTTTGTTCAAACCAGGAAAGGGTGAAAGCTGCCTTTCAGTATGCTTTCAGCAATATCAAACCGACTGACGGCGTAATAGTAGGTATGTTTCCATGGATATTCGATGAGATAACGGTTAATTCTCAATATGTAAGAGAAACCGGACAGATTAGTTCCTTATGATTTTCTTTATTCTAACAGATGGTACGGCATTTACGTTCGGATTGATCTTTTCTGATATTACAGCCTGTACATTTTTCTTGTTGTTTTGCCCATAATATTTACAGCCATTTTTTTTGGCATTAATCTGTGCATTATTACCGAGGCTATAATGTTGCCTCTTCCTGTAATGAAGGAAGGGCGTTTCCCTAAGTTGTGGAAGCATAATTTTACAACTTTTTCAGGTGGAATTACCCGGGGTGTAAAAAATCCTGTTTCAGCCGGATCAGAATTTATGTATCCCGGTGTTGATGTGGCTCCCGCACAGCAGCCAATTATATCGACACCACTTTTTCTCCATTCAAACCAGAGGCTTTCTGCAAGTATTCTCAGGAAAGCTTTTGTTGCAGCATAGACTGACAGATAGCCGCTTCCCTGCATCCCTGCCATGGAGGTCATAAGAATAATTGCCCCCTTATTTCGTGCCAGCATCTTATTCCCGAAATAATGTACCATATTCAGAGGAGTTATCATGTTAACCCTTGCCGCATGGTTATGATTTTCCGGCGGATTTTCGAGAAAAGGTCCTATATACGAAATTGCAGCATTATAAACCAAGATATTGACTGACCGGTCAGTTAAAACAGCTTTAATTTTTTTTGTTGAATTCTGATCTCCCAGATCACAGGATATACATGTAACATCCACTTTATATTTCTCTTTCAGTCTGTCAGCAAGCTGATGCAAAGGTTGTAACCGACGCGCAATCAATACAAGATCAAGATCTTCTGCTGCCAGATATTCGGCAAAGGCAGCTCCAAGACCTTCTGATGCTCCGGCAACCAGGGCTGTTTTACCATATCTCTGCTTCAGGTATAAAGCCATAATTTTTTAAAAGATTGATTATTATACTTATTCCAATAATCCGGAACATGATTCTTTCCAGTTGTTATGTTATACGATTCAGAAACAACTTTTAAGCAGATTCTCCGGAAGTAATTCAAAAAGTGAGCTTAAAGATCCTTTATCTTCAATGATCTTTACTGCTTCGGCAAAAAACGGAGCAACAGAAACTGTTGTGATTTTTTTATTTTCCACAATAAGAGGATTGGCAACCGTGTCAGTTACAATCAATTCACAGATATCACTTTTATTAAATGCTTCAATTGCCTTTTCATCAAGAAGTGCATGAGTAACCATTGCATATATTTTTTCCGCTCCTTTCTGTTTTACAACATTGGCTGTTTCAATCAAAGTGCCGCAGGTGATTGTAAAATCATCAACGATCAAAGCATTTTTGATTGTGACAGGACCGAACAAATCTCTTATCTCAGCCTGCTCGGAGTGATCCTTCCGGGTTTTTTCACATATAAATACCGGGACTTTAAGATACGACGCATATCTTCTTGCATTCCTTGCAAATCCTGCATCGGGCGAAACAACAACCAGATCCGGAATATTTCTTGTCTTGATGAATTCGCACAGAATAGGGTGTGCATACAGGTTGTCAACGGGCTTTTTGAAAAATCCCTGGATCTGAGGGCTGTGCAGGTCAATTGTTATAACCCGGTCAGCTCCGGCAATCTCAATGCAATCTGCACATACCCTTGCCCTTATTGATACTCTCGGTTCATCTTTTTTGTCAGCTTTCGCATAGCTGAAATAAGGCATTATCACTGTAACGGATCTGGCGCTTGACCTTTTAAAAGAATCTATCCAGAAAAGCAGTTCGACAAATGAATTATTCGCATCCAATCCAATAGTCTGAACAAGGTATATATCCTTATTCCTTACATTTTCTTCAATTTTAACGTAGGTATTTCCTTCCCTGAAATGTGATGTCTTTGACACTCCCCGTTCAATTCCCAGGTATTTACACATCTTATCAACGAAATCAACACTCGAAGATCCTGCAAATATCATTATCTCTTCTGCTTCCTTTTCCATATTGATAATCAATTATATAACTAAAATATTGATACTCTCTGATGCAATGAATGGCTATACAAAAATAAACTATTTCGCTTTCCTCATCCAATAAGATGTCAGTACTTCTTCAAAATAAACAAAATGGTAAAACCAGACTTCTTAATGACTGAGGAATTCATAATCTAAGAATTTATAACGGTTAATTTCCTATCTGTAATGTGATGTCCCTTATTTCCTGCAACTTAAATGCAGAAAAATTTGGAATTTCTGAAAATAGTTATTATATTGGCAGTTGCAATACAATCAGGTCCTGGAAAAATGTAACTGATTACTACCGAATGATTTAGGTTTTTTACTGTCTTTTTTTGACATGGTAAAACACCCTGAAATTATGTGATGTTAAAAGCAAAACCATGGAAAGTAAAGAAATTGTTGTTGAGAAACTGACAAATCTGTGCAGAGATCTGGACCGGAAATATGAGCGGCTTCGTGTTGATTATGAAAATATTAAAGACGAATACGCGGGAAGTCCCACATTCACAAACCACAGAAGGCTGCATGCCGTTCACAGCAGGCTTATCAAATGTTCAGAGGAATTGAGTGAGTCCCAGAACAGGTTAATAGAAGCATACTGGTCATATTTTGGTGTGAAACACTGGCAATTCAGGCTGAACGGGGACAAAAAGCCCATGGTAAGGGCTTAAATTTAAAGTATTTAAGTTGACCGGAGCAATTTATTTGTATCCTGGTTTAATCATCTTTAACTGTATTAAAGCGTAATAACTGTTCTATAATGATGCCAGCAGTGAATCAGCAGCCACTTCGAAATATGCAGCAGCTTTACCTAAATCGCGTAACCTTTCGTCCCTGTTCGGCAGATTTTCGAGATCCATAATTAGTCCTTCTATCCTGTATGCTCCCAGCAATCTGTTTGAAAGGTCCAGTGCCGTCTGTGCACCCACATAATCCCCGATAGCCTTCGGAAGCTGTTCAGCGTATTCTCGCATTCTGGCGCAATCGCCATGAGGAGACTGATTTGCCCTGAGTTCCTTTTCTGCGTGATTCAATGTGGTTGATATCTTCTGGTAATATCTTGCAATAGCTTCCCTTCGTGCAGGAGGTGCTCTTTCGATCCTGGCATTTGCATTCAGCATATCGCGTGCCAGTGCAAGGTAGGCATCAATGAGATCCTGCGGGCGCTGTTCTTTTTGTACCAGCATAACAGAAGAAGGATCGATTCCTGACCGGGTGATCAGCATGGGAATATGTTCTTCGGATATTCCTTCAAGCATCAGGGCTGCTTTTCCCTGTTCGAAAGCTTCTTTTACCGATCGCCCGTAACCAATTGCATTATAAAAATATTCCGCGAAAGTGATTGCAGCCTGGTCGCCTATTTCACTATTCATCCCGACAACACAATCGATAACCTCCGATATAGCTTTTGCCTGAACCTCTGAATAACAGGCATTCAGTACCACCAGGCGAATATTATCTTTTACCGACGAGAATAACATCTTAAGTGCATCAGCGGATACGAACTTCTGATTTCCCTGATCATCCGAGAGGATCAGGCCCTCTTCACCTGAACCATGACCGCTGAAGTGAACTACTGTCGGTTTATGCAAATTAAGTTCATCAAGAAGATCTGTCGGACGGGTTGCCCATGAAGTAATAAATTCCAGCGAATCGCGGTAATCGGTTTCCCTTATTTTCCTCGCAATCGAACGCGCTTCTTCATCAAGTCTAAGCTTTTCAGTCGATTCCGGATTGCTTGCAAAGAATAATATTTTCGTTTTGCTCATTTTTTATCCATTTTTCGGTATACGAAGATACAAAGTAAATTTCTGCTGTTGTTTACCTCAAATTAAAAGAATAAAACATATCGATCATTCATAAGACGTTTTTACAGAGAAATAAGCCATGAACATCAATTAATTAAAGATTTCGAGTTAAAAAAATACCTGAAACAAATCATCTATGATAAGAGTATTTTATTTTAATTTGCACACATTTAATTATGAATATCTATGGATGAAAGGGAACTCGAACAGACACTGGTGCTAATTAAGCCGGACGCACTAAAGAATTCTTTAACAGGTTATTTACTTTCAATGCTTTCTGAATTTCACACAGGATTGCATTATTGCGGGTCGAAGATAGTACATGTCAGTAAAATGATGGCTGAAGAGCATTATGCTGAACATCGGGGGAAAGTTTTTTTTCCTGCAATTCTGGAATATCTGATGGGAGAGAGCCACTATATTGAGAAACCATGGAAACGAAGAGTGATAGCGATTGTATATCAGGGGCGTGATGCCATAAAGAAGGTAAGAAATATTGTAGGTCCGACGAATCCGCTTGAAGCCAGGATAGAAAAGCCGGGAAGTATCCGGTCACTGGGAACA
>DNOQ01000614.1 GCA_003501665.1 Bacteroidales bacterium
AAATGCTGGGGTGATGACATTTACTTCAAATTTTACAATGACTGTATTATTCATTCATTAGAAAAAGATAAGATACTGCCAAAGTTTTACTTAGCCCTTGAGAACGAGGACATTTTTGATATAATTATTCTTGGCGCCCTGTCAGTAAATTCTGCCCTTCTTTAGAATCCCCAGTCTGTCAAGTTCATCATTAATAAAAAGGCAATTTAATAAATTATAATCAGGTTCAATATGATAAGCAATCTTCAGATTGCCATTATCATTCTCTTTTAATGTTCTGTAAAGCCATTCCTTTATTTCTCCAATATCCGAGCCCTCCGATAGTATTTCTGAAGGCGGAAATACATTTATCTCAAAATCATTCCCCATCAGTTCCCTGATCTTTGCCAGTGAAGTATTCGATCCGGTATCAATTATCCTGAGATTTTCCACCTGGCATATTGCATTCATCACATGATCGGCATTACCGCAGCTGTGAAGACGTATTGCACCGAATTCCCTTCCTATCCTGCTGATAAATGGTGTCACAAATTCCAGATAACCGGCTTCATCGATCATTGTACCGGAACATTCGCCCACATGAACGGAAGTGACAGGAATATTACCCAGATCTGAAAAGAAGTTAATCACATGGACATATACATCTGTTATCCAGCCATGTATTCCTTTCACCAGATCAGGTTCAATCATCATCATAGTAAATATATCCTGTCCGATGAATTTCATTGACGTTGTGATTATTCCATGAATTGTAGCCCGGCCTGAAGTATCCCAGAAAAACGGAGGGATGATCCTGCACCGGGGATATTTCGAGAGCGCGGTCAAATATTGTTCTTCAAGATTCTTTAAAAAAGGCAGTTGCATTATTTGATTTACTCCGGGAAGTTCACTGGCTGAAGTGATATCTCCAAGTGGAAAACCCTTAACATCCGAATCTTTATCCTCTGCGAATACAAATTCAGCACCGAGTGCTGCGGCAATTATCATATTCGGCTGGATTGCACCCACCAGCATCATATCCGGAACAACATATTCAGCCTGGACAAGGTTATCTTCCATATTATAGATCGGGTAATCGGGGAATCTGCTTTTAATAAATTTATGACATGCTTCATCCTGTTTCATTCTGTGATAAGGATCGAGGTAATACTGAGAGTCAAAAACAAAGCCTCCGTATTTATGAAGCCACCCTTTTGATACGCTTGCCTGAACTCTGATCATGATATCATACTTTTTTACCTATCCGATGCCCATGAAGAGCATAGAACAATATATAGAAATAAAAGGGTATTACGATTGCATATGCCAGTTTCGGATCGATGGTATCAGCGAGGTGTCCATAAAGCAAAGGCAGCAATGCGCCCCCGAGATTTCCGATTATGAGAAGGGATGAGCCGATACCGGTGAAACGGCCCAATCCTTCAATAGCAAGAGGCCATACCGAAGGCCAGATAAGGGAATTTGCCATTCCAAGCAATGCAATAAAAACAACCGAACCCATTTTTGGTGAAATAACAGCAGCAATTGTCAGTATTATACCAAGTACCGCGCATATCTTAAGTGCATTGCTCTGTGAAATGTAACGGGGTATAACGATAATACCTATTGAATACCCGATGATCATGGCCACCATTGTCATTGATGTAAAATATTTTGCGATGGAGATGGGTATCCCCTGACTAAGGCCATAGCTTATTATTGTATCTCCTGCTATTATCTCTAGCCCCACATCACAAAAGATCGCAATAACTCCCAGCAACAGGTATGGAAACTGAAATATGGATGTTTTTCTTTCAGTTCCGGTATTCTCTGTTGATGGATTTTCTTTCTCCGGATCAAGCTCCGGAAGTTTCGAGATTTTAACCATTATCCCGATAAAAGCAAGGATGAATGCCATTCCAATATAAGGGATGACGACTCTGCGGGCAAGTTCATCGAGCATTATTGCCCGCTGTTGTTCATTCACGTCAAGGAGCTTTGCCATCAATGCATCGCCGTCACTTAATGCCATCACCCCGAACAATAAAGTAGCAATTATACCTGCCGATTTATTGCATATTCCCATAATGCTGATACGCTGAGCACCGCTCTCAATTGGTCCGAGAAGGGTAATATACGGATTTGATGCGGTTTGCATTATTGCCAGTCCGCAACCCATTATGAACAACCCCGACAGAAAAATGAGGTAAGTCCTTGTCAGAGCGGCAGGTATAAACAATAATGCTCCCACTGACATTATGAACAATCCGATCATCATCCCTGACTTGAGCCCGGTCCGTTTAAGTACCCGGGAGGACGGCACAGCCATTATAACATATGCTATGTAAAATGCAAATGCCACCAGGTACGACTCGAAATGATTAAGTTCGCACGATATCTTGAGATAGGGTATCAGGATGCCGTTTAGCCATGTTACAAAACCAAAAATGAAAAAGAACAAACCTATTGTCCCTATTGTAATCCAGTTAGCTTGTTCTACCTGTCTGCCCTGACTTGTCTTTTGCTTCATATTTATTCCCTAAAAGAATATATCCTGTTTCGGTTTAATACCACTTAAAGATAGCTATCGTATCAGGATTTTTCTTTATTTTAACATATAAAAAATGAAACCCACATGTTTTTCAAACGAAAACCAGAATGAAAATAATTTACTTAACATGTGGGTTCCATGTGACCTTTAAAATCAAAATTACTTACACATGAAATTCAGATTTACAACCCTGGTATCATCAAGTATCCTGATTATTATCTGTTTCTCATGCTCTGAACAGGTAAACAGTTTCGAATACAGCTCTGGATTCTATAAAATCCAGCTAAGTGATTCTCTGCCCTTCATCAGGTATTTTTCTGTCGACGGATTGGGCAGGAATCAGCTGGATAACAATATTATAGTGTGGAAATCCTTAAAGGCTCATGGGGAATTTATACTAAGAAAGAGATCCGGAACGGAAGTAAAAATAGTGAAGAAAGGAAGGCCATCAGAGGTTCATTGGACCCTGAAATTTGAAGATCAGCAATTCACTGTCACATCATTTTATTCCGGTGATTCAGCAGCAAGTTTTCTTGATTTCAGGTTTGACAAGAATAAGAACCATGCCACACTGCTGGGACTAATGCCTGCAAAAGGGAAAACAAGGCTTCCTGCACTCCTGCATCTGCCCGATATGGGGACGTTCCGGCTGACATCGGACAAACCGGGGGCTGTTGTTGATTATAATGCCGGGCGGTATCAGGGAAGGGGACATATTTCAGTGCAGATTCCCGGAGTTACCGGTAAGGCTGAACCAGTCAGTTATAAATTTAGTACTGTAAATATTTATCCTGATTTTGAAGGTGTTGAACAGGAAAAATATTCCGGCTTCCGGCGTAATTATTTGAATCTATATCAAATAAACCCGGTTTTCCGGGTACTTGCCAACAATTCCTGCAGCGACCCGGTGGCATTCACATTATACATGTCATCGATGCTGGCTCTCAATACTCCGCCTCTTGCCGATTCGCTCTCGGCTCTTGATCTGGTGAAGATGTCAATTGAAAGATATCTCAATGGGATGAAAGGGTATGGACTTGTCGGGTACGGAAAGGATAACTATGAAGGGACAGAGGTTGCAGGCTGGAATTCTCCGTATAATTCCCTTGATTCATACCCGTCGCTTATTATAGCGGCATGCAATTATATAAAAGGTTCTGGCGACAAAAAATGGGCGGTCAGGTATTATCCCGTGATGAAAGAGTGGATGGATGCCCAGATGAAAAGAGATCAGAACCAGAACGGGATCGTTGAGTATGAACTGAGCGGCAATTCAGGTTCATGGGACGGGCATATCAGACCGGCGAACTGGTGGGATACAATAGGATTCGGACACGAGGATGCTTTCAGCAATACAATTACATTTGAAGCGCTGAATCTGATGGTTTTCGTAGCTGAGATGCTTGGCAACAATGAAGATGCAGAAATGTACAGGAAGCTGGCCGGAAAGATGAAGACTTCATTTTTCAAAAACTTCTTCAATCCCGCCACAGGTGTTCTGGCCGGCTGGAAAAGTAAAGACGGCAGGTTGCATGATTATTATTTCGTGATGGTCAACAGCATGGCTGTTTATTATGGTCTGGTACCGGAAGAAAAAGAAAAGGAAATAATGATGGCACTGTGGAATAAAATGAAAGAAGTGGGATATACAGATTTTTCTTTGGGACTGCCCGGTAATCTTATTTCAGTAAGAAAAGAAGATTACACTCATCCCGATCCGCGCTGGGGAGGTGGAAAGCTGGAAGACGGCAGTGATGCTTTTCAACGATATGAGAACGGAGGCGCATCTATTAACTGGTCATATTTTACGCTGATGGCATTTAAAAAAGCTGGACTCACAGAACAATACAAAACGATGGCAGACGGAATAATTGAAGGTATCAATAAAGGTTCCTTTCAGGGATTATGCGATGAGGGAGGAATGACAAAAGACTGGAAGACATGGAACGGAGAGTGCTGGGGATATGAAGGTTTTCTGTGCGATGGGTATCTGGTAATTTCTGCTTTATTTCCTGAATTAAAATAAGCAACAATTATTTGAAGCCAACCCAGGAGAGATCAGGATTACAACAATGCAAGGCAACCTGAGGGTAAAACTTAAAGAAGAAGATTTTAAAAACAAGCGTTCATTTCCAAAGCATTGCGAGATAGATTCCTGCCCCCGGACAATACGTTTTCCGGACAATTCCTCCTGACACAAAATTCTTCATTTTTAACAGGATTAAACGGACGCTAACTTTCAAGAATGCGTACAATGTATATGGAAAATAAGAAATGTCTGATTTTTTATTTATTTTTTATGGTATAGTCAAAATAATTCCGGTTTTGTTCGAGAAGATGGAGCAGCTTTATAAACGGCGCCAGGCAATAGTTGAGCATCCATTCAGGACGATCAAACGACAATAGGGCTTCATCTACATACTGATAAAAGAGTGGAAGAGCCGGGCAGGCGGGGATAATGGATTATCAGCATATCAGGTAAAGATCGTTTGAAGGAGTATCTGAGGGTACTTGCAACGTATGTTTTGACTGTTTCAGCCTTTTCAGACAAAAAATAAACCAATCAGAGACCTTCGTTTTCCTGAATATAATTCCTAGGTGCAGATGAAGCCATTGCTTAAATCGCTTTAGATTGACTCAAAAAACACCCGGCGGAAAAGGTTTTCAGACAGACTCCCGTTGGGTGCAATCCTTAGTGTTGCTTCAAAATGACTTTATTGAAACTTGTAAAATAGCAACTTTTAAGTTACCTTTGACGTAAAATAATAAACTGGGAAAGTTCCAAACAATAGTAGCCTATAAGCATTATTTCGAGGTCTTTCTGGATTCGCAGCCAATAAAGATTCAAAATAAGATCTATAAAATCCTTGAAATAATAGAGTACCAGAGACAGGTACCAAAAAAGTTTATTAAGCATATTGAAGGGAGCAAAGGACTTTATGAGACAAGGTTTTCGTTAGGATCAGATATCTGGAGAGTCTTTTGCTTTTGTGATGAGGGTAAACTTGTTATCTTACTTAATGGGTTTCAGAAAAAGACACAAAAAACACCTGGGAGTGAGATTGAGAAAGCAATTAGATTAATGGCAGAGTATTATAAAGAAAAACAAACAGGAGGAAAGAAATGAAAAGCAATGTAAAGACCTGGACTCAAATAAAAGATGAAAAATTTGGGAAAATTGGGACACCCAGGAGAGATGAATTGATCAGGGACTTTGAGTCATTTAAAATTGGCTATATGCTTAGAGAAGCCCGAGAAAAGAAAAAAATGACTCAGGAGGAATTGGGAACTAAAGTGTCAAAAAAGCGCACGTTTATTTCAAGAGTAGAGAATGATGGTAGCAACATGACTTTGAGGACACTCTATGATATAGTTGAGAAAGGATTGGGCGGCAAGGTCAAAATAAAAATAGAGATATAAAAGGCCTGCACCCTGACAGGTCGGTATCTGTTATTGCCAGACGGCCAAAAGTGCGTCTTAAAACCTTTTCAGTTTGAGATTAAGCAGGATTAATGTCTGATTATTAATATATCGAAACATATTATTACTTATGACACTTGCAGATTTAGGTTATACTGACGAGATAGCAGCATACCTTAAGAATAATGACCTTTCCGGATTCTCTTTTGGGAGAGTAACACAGGAACACCGCGAAAGATATGTTGTCTCGACCGGAGACAGGGAATATGATGCTGAAATTACCGGGAACATGAGATTTACAGCAACCTCACGGTCCGATTTCCCGGCTGTGGGAGATTGGGTTACAATGACCATATATGATACGGATCAGGCAATCATCCATCATATCCTGCCCAGAAAATCCATGCTTGCCAGGCAGGCTGTCGGGAAACCCGGTGAAATACAGATTATTTCCACGAATATCGACTTCGCTTTCATTGTTCAGGCGATAAGCAATAATTTTAACATAAACAGGCTCGAACGATACCTGACAATCTGCAATTCATCGAATATTGAACCCGTTCTTGTGATCAGCAAGATCGATCTGGCAACCGGAAATGAGATCCGGGATGCGATCAGTGCACTTGAAGCAAGAGATAAAAATGTAAAATACATCCTCCTGAGTAATATGTCAAATGAAGGGCTAGATCAGATCCTCAGTTTCATTCAGAAAGGCAAGACATACTGTGTGGTCGGATCATCAGGCGTAGGCAAATCAACATTGATCAATAACCTGTTAAAAAAGGAAGTCTTACGGACAGGAGAGATCAGCCACAGTACAAATAAAGGCAGACATATCACCGAACACCGTGAACTGTTCGTTCTTGAGAACGGGGGAATAATAATTGATACCCCTGGCATGAAGGAGTTAGGGGTAACCGATGATCTGAAAGGGATTGAGAATACTTTTCAGGATATACATAATATATCTCAAGGATGCAGGTTCACGGATTGTCAGCATATAAATGAGAGCGGATGTGCTGTACTTGAAGCCATTAAAACCGGGACCATAAATTCAGAGTCCTATGAAAACTACAGGAAAATACTGAAAGAACAGGAAAGATTTCAGACTACGGTTGCCGAAAAACGAAAACGCGACAAGGTTTTCGGAAAGATGATAAAGAACTATTACAGGGACATGAAAAATAATGAAACAGAAACATGAGCTGTACAGTCATTGAAATGCTCCGGATGCACGATTCAGCCTTAAAAAATCTATGACTTCCTCCAACCGGACTAATCCATTTTCTTTATTCACTCCAACCCGGTAAAGATACGGTTGCCTGGTAATTTGAATAATTGTACAGAGGATTTCTGACCGGTTTATACAGCATACCATCATTGTCAAGGTCTGTAATCTGGAAGCCTACATCATTGGTAAAATGGTTTTTCTCAGGATCCGGTTTTCCGGTCTGCCAGAGTATTTTACCGTCAAAGGTCATTGCCGTAAGACAGCTTAATTCGCTGTGACTGTCTTGGGTGTGTCGATCTGTTCGATTTGTTATAGAGTGTCTGGCACATCATATTTCCGTTCCCTTTATTTTTTATCTGCCATGCTGTATACTTTTCAGATAATTATGTTAACAGATTATTCCATCATTCTCCTCCCCGGCAAAGGTTTAGGATCAGTCTGATGCAGGTCAAATATTATTATTTCATTCAAACCCATTCTTAAAAAAGATTTTGGACAGTATAATCTTCTTTGTGGACCTATATCCCAATAGCGTCCGAGGTTATGTCCATTCACCCATACAACTCCTTTTTTATAAGCAGAGACATCGAAATAGGTATCACCTGTTATTGCGAGTGAGAAATTACCCTTGAAGAAGATCCCCGGTTTATTAATCACTTTCCCCGATGAACGTAAATCGTACATATATTTCCAATCCATTGGCAGTTTATATATCTTCCAGTTCATTAAAGTCATTCCGTTCAATGTCACTCTTTCCGTAATACCCTTTCTGTCTATAAGATGCTGACCAAAATTAATCCGTCCCATACCTTCAACAAGTATCTCAAGCACGGGTCGTTCAACCCTGGTTTCAGGGAGGTCGATTGTATTAATATCCTCTCTCCGGTCAAGGTGTCCGATATATTCTCCATTCAGAAAAACAGTTGCATAATCATGTACCTCGGTCACTGTAAGTTTACCCTTTTTATGGCCGATCAGTTCGGTACGGTAAAGAATGAAACCGTAATCCTGTTCAT
Source organism: Bacteroidales bacterium (assembly GCA_003501665.1). Classification (GTDB taxonomy): domain Bacteria; phylum Bacteroidota; class Bacteroidia; order Bacteroidales; family VadinHA17; genus LD21. Next base: position 8,198 of record DNOQ01000614.1, read on the forward strand.
ATGCTTCGAATGTATTTGGTGTCACTGAACTTAAAGGTTCGGGAAGATTATCCCATATTGATGTAAATCTGTTCGGAAAGATAAGGGGTATTTCAACAGACGGAATAGTATCGGGTATTTGTGGCAGTCTTTCCCTTTTCGGAAGGTATGATCCTATCAGTTTTCTTAGTGCGAAATATTTTTCCGTAGGTCTTCCCTGTTCATTTATCGGTGCATCATAATCATAGCTTGTCACATCCGGTTCATAACCTTTTCCCCCGGAATTAGCGCCTGCTGTAAATCCAAAATTTGTACCGCCGTGAATAACATATAAATTAAATGATTTCTTATTATCCATCAGGAACTTAACTTCCCGCATAAGTTTTGATGTATCCGGTCTCGCCCACTCTTCTCCCCAATGAGTAAGCCAACCCGGGTAAGTTTCGCTGCTGAAGACAGGAACACCCGGATTCATTTTTGCTGCCAGTTCAAAATCGGCAGCAGAACTTCCGGGATCAAGGCCCACTGCACTTCCCGGTAATGTGCCGGCTTCCAGCATGTATGTGGTCGGGCCATCGCCCGTGAATGTCGGAACATCAATTCCGCTAACAGCCCAGAGTTCCTTCAGCTTTTCCATATAATTACGATCATTGGCAAAGCTCCCGTATTCATTTTCAATCTGGATCATAAGTATCGGACCTCCCCTGGTTATCTGATATGGGCGTATCTCCTCTGCCAGACGAACTATATATCTCTCAACAGCAGTCATATAGCGCGGATCCATACACCTCAGTCTGATGTCCGGTATCCGGAGAAGGTACGGAGGAATACCTCCAAATTCCCATTCAGCACAAACATAAGGACCCGGTC
>DNOQ01000051.1:0-19130 GCA_003501665.1 Bacteroidales bacterium
CTGGTTACTGGTTGGTTTACGTATCTTTATAATATAATTTTGCTGTGGTATTAAAAATTAAGAATTTATGAGTAATTATAAAGATCTGGAGATATACCAGATTGCTTTATGATTAGCAAAAAAAGTACATCTGGCATCCTTAAAACTGACACTGTTTGAGTTATATTAACAAGGTAGTCAGATGCGCCGGTCATCAAAACCAAATTATTTTATAATCTGTCAAATCAGAATTAAAAGATGTGTCCCTATTCCGGCGTCGATGTCAAAAATCCTGATGTCGTTTTTACGGCCAAAAATCCGGCACAATTGTTGATTTGATACATACTTCTGATCAGAACCCGCTGGATTACAGTCAAATGTAAATAATGTTTTTTCAGGATCACCTACAGACAACCTGTGTCCGGTCAGGTTTTTTACAACATTTGCTTCTCCGGAATTGCTGGCAGCTCTTATATCGATTTCAATATCAATAATCTGACCCGGACGAACTATGTGATGTTCCGAATGTGCCGCGAGTATTTTTTCGGTTATAATCGTTAAAAAGATGTTTTAAGATGGGAAATACATGAAATACAATGGATTTAATCCTGATGATATTGTATTTTATCAAAAGAGTTACCACCATAATACTTAATTCTATCAAATTTAATCAATATTTAATCAATTTTATTCAGCCCTTCGTCATAATGTCAATTTTGATCCTTTGTCAAGTCAATTATTCTTTCTTAATTTGTTTTCAAGCTCATGCTATTGGTATAAGAGGAGATGAGCAAGGGTTGGGAGTGAAAATCAACAGGATTGTATTGCAGACATTGACTTTCACATCTGGAACCTGAGGAATAGCGCCAGCTTACCATGGTTCCATCCTTTTATCAGACAGTAGACACGGGAATTATCTCATAAATAAAACCCGCTCCCTGATGTTCACGACCACCCTTCCTCCTCTTATTTTTTTTGTACCTGGTGATCCGACAGAAATAACCATTTTCAATATATTCAGAATAGATTATCTTTATTATTTGTAAGAGGCAGGTTTAATGATTTCAGGAGTAAATGAAAACATACATACGGCGCAGGGAAAAGAATGATAATCTTGTAGTCTTATTTGGCGCGTGGGGAACTGATGAAAATGTATTTGTGCCATTCTGCAATGACGAGTTTGATTTCATTCTTTTTTACAATTACTCTGCGGATCAGGCACTGGTACTTCCCGAAATGAAAACCTACAAAAAGATTACTCTTATCGGATGGTCCCTCGGCGTATGGGCTGCGGAATATCTGACTCCGTCGACCGGAATTATTCCGGACGTCACAATTGCTGTCAATGGCACCCCCGTCCCTTTTGATGACCGGTATGGTATTCCCGCCGGATCATTTGAGAAATCACTTGAAAGTCTGGATGAGGATAGTATGGACAAGTTCTATTGCAGAATGTTTGGAAACCGGAGGACTTATAATCTCAATTCTGAAAAGGCCCCACACAGGACCCCAAAATCGCTGCATGTTGAGATGAGATGGCTTTATAACAGAATTATGGAACAGAAAGATCCCGGTTTCAGATGGGATTATGCTGTAACGAGTAAATCAGACAGGATATTCCCTTCTGAAAATGTGATTAAGTACTGGAATACAGAAAGAAGAACCAGACAAATAATAGTTCCGTATCCTCACTACATGTTCTATAAATGGAATTCTTACGTGGATTTTATAAGTTTTGTTGAAAAGCAGGCCGGCAGAAGAGCTGTCCGGCGTCAACTCCAGGCAAGCAGTATCAGAGGTCTTTGATAAGAATATTGGAATCTGAATCTGCCATCAGCCTGTCATATTTATCAAGAATTTCCGTCAATCTTTCATATTCGCAGCTTTTAATAACATATCTTTCGTGTGTGCCTTTCTTATCAAAGCGGGATAACACGAAGCTTATTGTCAGTTTATTTATATCAAGTGCAGGCTGGTACAGTCTTGTTTTATTCTCATGTTCATGAATGACCGAGATCAGACCGGAGCCGGTAAGATCCTCAAGGATATCCCTTGCCAGTCGCACCGGTATTTTCAGCTTTCGGCTAATATCTTCAGCGTTAAGTGGTTTCTCTCCCAGATCAAAATTTTTGATTATCAGATACATAATCATAAGCATCATTGAGCGCTTCTGAAAGTGGCTTATATTAAGCGCTTCCGATTCAAACTCATATTGCGAAACATTCTGGTTTGCAAACGAAAGTTCAGCACCAAGAAGAATTACTATCCAGCAGGTCTCCAGAAAAATAAGGAACAGAGGAATTGCAGCAAGACCTCCGTAAATTGCGCTGAGTCGGGTTATACCATACTGGAGGTCGAGATATAACCATTGAAGTATCTTCAGAAGAGATCCTGCAATTATTCCGGATATCATAGCCGGCACAAAACGTACCTTTACATTCGGCATCACTATGAAAAGCAGGGTCAGCATCAGCCATGTCAGGATATATGGAGCCGACTTGATAAGAAAGCTTACCATCCATTTAAATGAAGCCAGAATGGGCGCCTTCTCCATATATTCCGAAAGATATGTTATAATAAAAAAGGTAATACTGCTTGAAATGATGATCAGAATAGGGGCAATCAGCAGGATTGTCAGATAATCTGTAAACTTTCTGTACCAGGGCCTGTTTATGGAAGTTTGCCATATGTGGTTAAAAGATGTTTCTATCTGATCGAGCAATGACCAGACTGACCAGAGCAGGATTATTACACCTATTCCTGCAAGATAACCTCCCCGGGTCCGCTGAACAGTATTTTTTGCACTTTCAATAAGCGGATTTAAAAAATCGCCATACATATCGAATTCCTTTGTATTTCTGATAATCGACTCGAGATTCTGATCTAGTCCGAATCCCTTTGCTATGGCCAGTGCAATTGCGACCACCGGAATAATGGAAATAAGTGTATAAAATGTAAGTGCTGATGCACGCAGACTGACTTTATCATTTAGTGAATTACGTGCAGCAAGGACCAATATTCTCAACTGTTTTATAAAAAAGCTCTTTCTTCGTGACAATTCCGAAAGCGGTGTGTGCCATATTGCATCATTCCACTTTTTTATCTTATTAAATGGCCAGGACAATTCAGGATTTGCCATTGATCAGTTTTTGATTGCAGAATACCATTCGACTAATTTCACGGGCTCAAATATACAAAAACATTGTAAAGAGTTCAACAGTAGAGCTATATATTTAGTACCGGAAGGATCTTTTTTCTTCCATGGATCTCCCGGTATGTACAGAAAAGACAGACCTTGTAAAATCTGAAAAGCCACAGAGGAGGATCTGATGAATCTATCCTTAGTTCCATTCTTTCCCTGTAACGTATGTAAATTCCGGCAAGTATGAGAGTTAACCGGAATATTTTTAGAATATTATAAATCTGAAGCATTCTTACAGTTGAGGAAAAGGTCCTCTTATCCGTAACCTGATCATAAAGTTTGCTTAGGTTTTCGATACCCTCTTTTGTCTTATTGAGAAATTCCCTGTTGGATTCCAGTCCTTCGTGTAAAAGCCCATTATCGATATGAAGTATTCCGATTCCTGCTTTATTCAGCTGGTAACTCATCAGGGTATCTTCATGTCCATATTGTTTGAGGTCCTCATTAAATCTTAATTTGGAAAATATTGTCCGGTCGAAGAGGACATTGAATGTTGAAAACTTCTGATAAGGACGTTTATTTCTTTCAGATGCTTTCATCTCATCTTTTTTTCTCCCGTATTTCCATCTGAGAATTTTGTCGGGATCACCCGGAGGAGTCTTATGATAAATAACACCCCCGCAGGCTACCCTGGCAATGGGCATTACGGGTATCCACTTCTGAATATAGGATTCAGCGGTTCCCGGCATCATTGTATCCGCATCGATAAAGAGTAAAAAATCACCTTTGGCTTCAAGAGCAAGCCTGTTCCTGATAGCCGCTCTTCCTATATTCACAGGTGAATCAATTATCCTGACTCCATCGCCTTCCAGTGATCTGTATTTTACTTTGTTTTCGGGTTTTGAGCCATCATCACCGATAATTATCTCGGCAAATTCAGGGATCCTCGCAATGCAGCTCTTCATGCTGTGTACGAGAGCAACAATATCATAATCACATACCGGAATAAGCAAAGAAATCGTCATATTATTCACCCTGGAATTCTCCGGTCAAATTTACAACTTATTTCCGAATATAGTTTGAAACACTCTTTGGCAAAGAAATTGCAATGATTATTTTTGTCGTCATGTCTGACTAATACATTTTTAAATGAAGAAATTTCTTCCTCTGACTGTTCTGATGCTTTTACCACTCGTAGCGTGCTCTCAGGTAAAAAGCGGTTATGAGATCGGAGTAACAGTTACAGGTCTCAGAGATTCAACTATTTACCTTGCATATCATTTTGGCGATAAACAATATGTTACGGATACTGTAAAGCTTGATATGAATGGATACGGGGCATTTAAAGGTAATGAATCCGTGCCGCATGGTATTTATATGGTTGTATTACCCGGACGGAAATACTTCGAGATACTGATGACTGAAGACCAGTTCTTTTCTGTATCATGTTCTTATGATGATTTTATAAACACATTGAAGTTCACAAGATCCGCAATAAATACATCGTTCATTGATTATCAGAGGCAATGGGTGGAAATGCAGAGGGTAGCATCAGCCATTGCGAAGAGGCTGCAATCAAACAAATCCAACAGCGATTCGTTAAGGATTCTTTCATTAAAACAGCAGGAATATGAATCAGGAATGAAGGCATATCTGAAAGGTGTTGTGGAGAAAAACAATCCCAATCTCCTGTCAGTTCTTGTTAGATCGATGCTGCCTCTTGAAATACCCGAATTCACCATCCCTGCCGGAACTCAGAATCCCGACTCCATAAGGTGGTTGCTCAGGTACAATTACAATAAAGATCACTTCTTTGATAACATTGATCTGACAGATGAAAGAATACTCAGAACGCCTATCCTTCAGGCCAGGCTTGATGCTTTCTTCAGGAATGTGGTCATTCAGGCGCATGATTCAATCAATAAGGAGATCGACAGGCTTATTGCAAAATGCAGCAGCAATCCCAAAGTGTTCCAGTTTATTTCAGTGTATCTCTTTAATCATTTCAGGGAAAGTGAAATAATGGGTCACGATGCAGTCCTGGTGAAGCTTGCCGATGATATATATTTGTCAGGAAAAGCTGACTGGGTTACAGGTGAATTCAGGGATGAACTTCGTAAGCAGGTTGAACTGTTAAGGTACAATCTTATCGGGATGAAAGCTCAGAACCTGGTAATGGACTCATATAAAGGAATTTTCGTTGCCCTGCATGATATAGAGAAGGAATTTACCATTCTCTATTTCTGGGAACCCGACTGTGGTCACTGTAAGGAAACGACCCCGAAGCTGAAAGCTTATTATGATAAAGCAAAGAATGACGGCGTAGAGATTTTTTCAGTCTGTACTGCCGGAAAAAGGCAGGAATGGATAAAGTATATTGAAGATAACGGCCTCACCTGGATCAATGGCTGGGATCCTGACCGCAAAACTCATTTCGATTATTATTACAACGTAAGGGCTACCCCTATGATATATATCCTCGACAGGAACAAGAAAATAATAGCCAAGAAATTATCTGTGGATGATGTCCCGTCGTTTATAGAGAATTACAGGAAATACTTCAGGTGATTTAATCGGTTTAACCTGCATTATTCATGAATAATGCAGGTTAAGTTACTGATTGAATTATTATTGATTTTTTAGTTGTTTTACCAGTTCATAAAGTGTTTTGTAACTTTTGGTAGTATCTCCTGTGGAAAATATCCATCCCGAATTATCAACATGAAGTTTTTTACAGGGAAGATCATTTTTTTTTGTTATCGTGAATCCGGCTCTTTTCAGAGCTTTAACTGTCCAGTACCTTAACCGGCCGTCCCCTCCTTCCAGAAAGATTTTTCCGCGCGTTGGCAGACCAAATAAAAAACTGCCGTCTTCCGGATTAAAACCTGTATGTTCAGAATCGAAAAGACATTCAAATTCATTTCCGAGCCAGAGATCCTCCGGTGCCCCTTCTTTCAGACCGTGATCATTCATAAGCCAGATCCTGTCAGAGTGATTAACAGCAATATTAAAATCGTGAGTTGAAAAGATTATTGTTTTTCCCCCGGCCGTCAGTTCCTTCATCAGCCTGATAATACTATATTTTCCCGATATGTCAAGGAAAGCAAGGGGCTCATCCATAATCATGATATCCGTATCCTGGGCCAGTACCCGTGCAATCATAGCCCTTTGGCGTTCACCGTCGGATAATTCGGAGATGAACCTGTCATTATAATCTGCAAGACCTGCCTTTACTATGGATCCTTTTATCAGTTCATCGGTCTTTTGGTCTATTCTTCCAATCCAGTCTGTATAGGGAAACCGCCCAAGTGCTACCAGATCGTATACTCTCATATGACTGACCTTCACAATTTCAGTTGAGATATATCCGACACTCCTTGCAAATTTCACGCGTGAGAACAAAAGGGCATCTTCATTATTTATTCTGACCGATCCTTCCAGAGGTTTCTGCAGCCCTGTAACAGACCGCAGAAGTGTACTCTTACCGATACCGTTCCTGCCGAGAAGTGCAACCAGTTCACCTTTATCAGCGGATGCAGTTACCGGTGGCAACAGAGGGACGGATCGTTTCCGGAAATTATACCCGATTACAAGGGAATTAATACTCAATATTTCATCGGACACACTAATCATCAGAATAACTCAGAATTTCTGTTGTTTCTAAGGATGATCCATATTACCACCGGTATTCCTATCAGTGATGTCACTGAATTTACCGGAAGTACATTCTCTGAACCGGGTAACTGTGACAGAATATCGCTGACAAGCATTATTATTGCCCCGGTAAAAACTGTACCGGGAACCAGCAGCCTGTGATCGGATGTCTTTAACAGATTACGCACCAGATGTGGAACGGCTATGCCTATGAATGCAATTGGACCGCAGAATGCGGTCACACTTCCTGAAAGAATACTTGTACAGGCAAATATTACAATTCGTGATGAAGTGACATTAAGACCTGAGCTTGATGCATAATTCTCTCCGATTAATAATGCATTCAGCATTTTAACTGAAATAATACTAAGTACAACACCGGCTCCGACAGATAAGGAGAGAACATTAAGCTGACCGGTTGACAGATTACCGAGGCTGCCCATTGTCCATACCACATAAGCTTTCAGCATGGTCTCATTGCTGAAGTATTGCAGGATGCTTACTATTGCTGAGATCCCGCTTCCAAGCATCATGCCTATTATAAGTACTGTCATAATACTTCGTACCCTGGCTGATATGAACATTATCAGCATCATAACAGCTCCGGCACCAATACAGGCTGATGTTACCAGTATCCAGTTGCCTGATGTAAGCATAGAGCCGGGTGCAATTCCGGCAGAAGATCCAAGTATAACCAGTGCAACTCCAAGGCCGGCACCTGAACTGACACCCAGAACATAGGGACCTGCCATCGGATTCCTGAAAATTGTCTGCATTTGCAATCCGCTCAATGACAAAGCTATACCGGCAAGTATTGCTGTAATTGCTTTGGGAAGCCGGAATTTCATAACAATAGTATCAACTGTTCCGTCTGCTTTCCCTGCAAGAGCTTTCAATACATCAGCCGGTTTAATTGTTACCGATCCGAGAAACAGATCAAGAAAAAAGAAAACCAATAACAATATGACCAATACCAGGAAAATCGATCTACGCTTTGTCACAGGGGAAAACAAAGAATCAATGCTGATATTTTTAAGTCCTGCCTGCATTTGTGTCAGTCAACTTTCCGGTAATATACCGGTTGATAACCAGGGAAAATCCCGGGATGAAGTATTGCCGCAATATCTTTCAGGATGATCTGAGGATTTATGCAACCGCTTTCCCAGTAATCATTTCCTCCCGATCCGTTAAGCCTGCGATCGTTATTATAGAGTTTGTCATTTACAAAAGGAGGTAATGAACCGAGCCTCGGATCCAGTAAAATGATATCTCTTTTTGATGTAAGACTGCCTGTATTAAGCCATATATCAGCCTTTAACGCCCTGATAAAGACACTTTCAAGACTGTACGGCATTGAAAATGAAGATTCAGTATTTTCCCAGAGATAACTTCCCCCTGCATCGCTGATAAGCTGACTTATATAAGAATTTCCCGGTGATATATACCAGGTATCCCTGAATGGCATACCCAGCAATACTACGGGTTTTGTATCGATTTCACCGTGAATGATGTTTTTTAAACTTATATAAGATTTTGAAATCCCGTTGAAGATCGAATCAGCTTTCTCTTCCATGCTGAAAATTGCCCCAAAAACCTTAATCCATTCAGCTTTACCCAGCGGATCCGTTTCGAGGTAATCGGCATTGTACATAACTTTTGTACCCAGGTCATTTATTCTGGCCGTATAGCCTGCAGATTCACTTCCGATTCCATATATCATTACGAGATCAGGAGAAGAATTAATTATCAGTTCGCTGTTCAGTCCTGAATCATATCCTATATCATTTATTCGTCCCTTCCTTATCCGGTCCGAAATATCTTCATTGTAAATCAGATCAGCTCCGGACACGGCGACAATTGTTTTTTCCTGTCCAAGTGCATGCACCATAGCCACATGGGTGGTCGACATACATATTATCTTTTTTACCGGTACGGTAATAATCTTAGAAGGATCGGCACTGAGCTCATTTTGAAATTCTCTTCTGACCAGGTAGTATTCCTGAATTATATCACCGGCACCCTGCCATGGATCAGTTATTGTAAGTATGGTACAACTGTCTGTTCTGTTAAGTTTAAATCTTTGTGCATAAACAACTGTACTGTCGGTTGTTGAATATTTGTAATGATTGCCCGTGTTTTCACTGCATGAATTGCTAACCAGTGAGATTAAAAGTGCACCGATTTTCAGGATAATGTGATCAGTTATATGTAATTCGGGTATCATTCGGTGGTATGGCCCGGGTTAACCAGGAAACAGATATTGCCAGGTATTATCCCGGCCTGATGACTTGAAACAAAAGCTCCCTTTCCGGAATAAATCATAAAATACCCGTTTTGCTGATAATCAAGAGCATCAGTGGCTACAATATTACCATTGACCGGATTTATGCCAATCCTGTAAAACTGTTTATTTCCCCTGTCAATAAATGGCGATGAAGGCAAAACAGAAGAGTTTATATTCATGCATTGTATCCCTTCATCAATATAAAATAATGTATCTCCGTCGCTGTCTCTTGTAAGATTTAAAGGGGAATTCATTCTCGAAGGGAAGGTAAATTGTTTTACCACTTCATTTGTCTCATGGTTTATGCCAATAAGTTCTGCGAAATTCTCCCGTGTCCAGCCACCGTTACATAAAACCCAGATAATTCCGTTTTTATCTGCAACCATGCTCTCCGGTTCCGGTCCCACTTCTACTGAATCTATAAGTTGATCTGTATCGGTGTTCACAATGAAGATTTCATTACCTCCGATCCAGTTGGCAATAAAAGCTTTCTTCCCCTGAACCACGACAGCCTCAGAACTGTTTTTAATATTAATATGACCCGAGATTTTATTGGTCTTAAGGTCCAGTATTCTCAGCGAATCGGAATACATACTTGTAACGTATGCCTTATGGTCACCTGTAACTGCAATATTCCTTGGTGATATCAGTCCGGTTATGGTTGCTTTTGATTCCAGGCTCAATCTGTCAATCACTTCTATCTTTTCAGAGTTATTGACCACAATATAAATGTAATTACCATAAACTATCATTGAATATGGCACATCACCAAGAGGTCGTTTATTGACCGCCTCAAAGAAATTATTGTAGGTTTTTACAGAATCATAGGAAAAATAAGTGAGTGAACCGTTGCCCCAGCCGAAATTACCTTCATTTACAATAAAAAATCCATTTGGCGAAACACGCAGCTTTACCGGGTCAATAACAACAGGTTCATTTATCCTTATACATGATATTGCAAAGACCGAAGTGATTATAAACAGGAATAGATTACGCATTTTATTATTTTAATTCATTTGAAATGATATTGTTACAAAGTAAGATCGTCCCGGCTGGGGATGATATGCAATAGTCTGGTAATCTGAATTGAACAGGTTATTAATTCTGAGATTAAGATCAACAGAAGTTTTACGCAGATCAATTTTCAATCCGCTGATGATATTATTAAGAACATATCCGGGCAGAAAACCGGTATTATCAACAGTTATATATCTCTTTCCCGTAAAGTCGGTTATCCAGAAGAAATATATTCTTCCGCGTGAAATATTCAACGAGCTGTTTGCCTGGTTTATAGGGATATACATCATCTGATTCGTGTGAAAAACATCATCTCGTTTGCCTGAAACCGATCTGGTGAATGAATAACCTGCATTAAGCCTGGCATTGATCTTATTGTATTTATACTTCAGGGAAATTACAGATTCTGCTCCCGAAGCGTTCACATTACCGATATTCCGGGCTGTCCAGTACGAGTATTCACCCGGCTGCCATTGTATCATGTCTCTGACAAGAGTGCTGAATACAGTTATTTCAGCATCTGCAGTAAACGATTCTGTAACCGGCCGGCTAAGTTTATATCCGGCTTCATATTGAAGAGCATATTCATTTTTAAGAGATGAATTACCGCCCGGATTCCAGTAACGGTCATTCATTGAAGGGATTCTTGAATTTCTGGAAAAACCTGTTTTAAGGAAGTGATCTTTATATGCAAAAATTCTGTATTCGATGCCTGCCGCAAAATCGGGGAGTAATAATGATTGCCCGTCAATTATCCCTCTCAGCAGAAATGAAGTTCCAAACCGGTTCCCTGTTTTTCTCTGTGCCGACAGGGTAACTGAAGCAGAATTGCGGAAAATATTTTCTTTGTAGTTATTTGAGGCAACAATAGTATATTCATCGTTAAAAGTTACATTAATTGTTGTACTGCTTTTAATTTTCGTTTCAAGGCCTCCCTTCAGGGCAAATGTATTTGTGTTATTTTCGGAATTTATTGATGCGATCCTGTTTGTATAGTCAAGATTTGTTACAAGCCATGCTCCCTTAAGATAATAGTTAATTTTACCTTTACCGGATTCATATCCGACTATGCTTCTGAATGATTCATCGTTTTGTTTTTCACCCGATCCGGATTGAGCCATCAGCATCGATCCCGGAAGATTCCTTGAAGCTGACTGGTACCAGATCATGGCAGAAAGGGTTCCGGAGCCTTTTTTGTAGTAAAGCTCTTCGAGAAAGGAATTCTGACGGAACCGGCTGTTCTTTCTTGTTTCCCGGACCGGTTCACTGGCGGCAACATCATTTATATAGGGAAAATTATTTTCTGAGGCATTCATGAATAAGCGGGTTACTGTCTGAAAGTGGCTGTTCCCTGTTCTGAACCTGACTGATCCTGAATAGTGTCCAAAACTGCCTGTTCCCGTACTTAGGTAAAATTGAGCTTTTTCAGACCAGACAGGCTTGTTTTCGAGGTTAACAGAGCCCCCAAATCCTCCTGATCCGGTATATATCGAAGCTCCCCCGTAACTTAAATGAATATTATCACTCATCCCCGGCACCAGAATAGAGAAATCAGATTGTCCCGGCATTGGACTGTTTATATTGATGCCGTTCCAGGTAACCTGTGTATGAGATGCACCCGCGCCTCTGAATGATGTTGTTGCTGACCCGCCGTAGCCATAACTTTTAATATAAACGGGTGAAGACTCTGAGAGCAGTTCCGCGAATGAAAGATGGCTGTAATTATTCTGAAACAGAGAATCAACGGATGTCTTTTTAAATCCGGGTATTTCTGCAGGTATCTGCCTGCCGGTGATTATAATTTCACGGATTGGAATAGTATCCTGTTGTCCGGAAAGGTATACCGGGACGGATATGAACAGATATAACAGGCTATATTTCAACTTTGTTGCTAATTATCAGCAAAATACCTTATAAACACCACCGTTTTCCGGTACAGTTATCCTATATTCAGTGTCTGCAGGAAAATAAGGGAGGAATCATCAACTGACTCTGAGCTTTTCTTCCCGAAAGCCTTGAATATTGGTTTGTCCGGCAGGTCTTCTGACTTNNGATCGGGCATCACAGCAGCGGGTACTGTCGCGGATTCTCACCGCATTCCCTTTTCATTGCAATGTGCATAATTCATTGCAACACCATAACGATGCAAATATATATCATTTCTCCGAAATACCCGTGAAGTTATATCAGCTGAGATATGAACAGCTGTTGATAAAAAAATGGGAATATCGGCAGAAAACAATCAACTCTGCCTGTTTATGAAACTTGATCATAGTGTTCCGCAGGATTTTCTGACAACCAGGGTTGGAGCAATGTTTACCTGGCGTTTGAATTTCCCTTTTCCTGCATTCTTCACCTCCGACCAGATCATATTTGCAGCTTTCAGTGCCAGTCCCGAAAGTGGTTTTTTAAGGCAGGTCACCGGAGTGAACATAAGGTCAAATCCGACACCGTCTTCCATCGAAATCAAAGCAATATCCTGAGGAACACGCAGTTTTTTATTTCTCAGAAGGAACATTAACGGATAAACCAGGTCTGAATGCAGAACAAGGATCATCTCAGCTCTGAAAGGAGGTCTGAGAAACTGTTCTATCTGGCTGAATTCCAGCTCATTATCAGTAAGCGATCTTTCAAATTCTATTACAACGGGCTTATTAATCTGCTGAATCCTGCTAAAGGTACTGACAATCTTATCAATTGAAGGAATATCGTATTTTGCGGATTTTTTATCAGTTGCGATTATAATATTTTTATATCCAAGAGATTTGATATGGTCAGCTACCAGTTCAATTCCTGCAGCCTTATCAGTATTTACAACATTCAGTCTGCCGCTCTTAATTGTCTTTTCGAGCAGGATAAATGGATAATCGGCTGTTCTAAGAACTCTGATTGTCTGGTCATCAGCAGCCTCACCCGCCAGGATAAGTCCGCTGAAGAATTTTCTGAATGCCCCTATCATCCTGTCATATCTCTGATCATCAGGATCTTTAGTAATAATAGAAAAACCCAGTCCGATGCTGTGGAATGATTTCTGAAGGTATGGGATAATTCCCTGAATAAAAGAATTGTTCAATGAAGGAACCAGCATTCCTATCACTCCTGGTTTCTCTTCGACTGGTGCGACTAATCCTTTTTCCTCCTGAGCACTGAAATATCCCATTTGTCTGGCCAGCGCCCACACCTTTTCCTGTGTATCCTTCCGTATCCCATGCTGATCGGCTTTATTATTAAGCACTAACGAAACCAGAGTACCAGATACACCTAACCGGGCTGCAAGATCTTTGTTTTTAAATTTTTTCATTTTTTCACTTTTCTGCGAAAACTAAATTTAGGCTATTTTTTAAAAATGACGATATAATTAGAAATATTTTAACACTTTCCGACAAAAAGTTTCTGGAAAACACTTCCAGTAAAAGCTTTTTGCAACCTTTTTATCGTTTAGGAGGAGTATATCCTCTCTGTTTTGCTGCCTGTTCAAGCCGCTGTTGCCATTTTGACTTTGGAAGAGCTTTCTTCTTATTTTCCTCAAGAGTTGCAAGAACTTTTTCAGCATTGATAAATCTCTTCGAAATTATATTCTGCAGCCAGCTTAACATGTTGGCAAGAAAGTAATAATAAGTCAGTCCCGATGAAAAATTATTGAACAGGAACATGAACATAACCGGCATCATATACATCATAACTTTCATTCCGGGCTGGTCCTGCCCCGTTGTTGTGCCGGACATTTTGGTTGTCAGAATAGAAGAAACTGTCATAAGGAGTGTCCAGAGGCTGACATGGTCACCATACCAGGGTATTTTGAAAGGAAGATTCAGTATTGAATCGTAAGTTGAAAGATCAGTTGCCCATAAAAAAGGTTCCTGACGCAATTCAATTGAAACAGGAAAAAATCTGAACATTGCGAAAAGGATCGGGAACTGAAGGAGCATTGGCAGGCATCCGCCCATGGGGTTAGCCCCTGCTCTTTTATACAAATCCATAGTCGCCTGTTGTTTCTTCATTGCATCTTCCTGCTTTGGATATTTTTTTGCCAGTTCATCAACCAGAGGCTTAAGTATCTGCATTTTAGCTGTTGACTGGTATGATTTGAAAGTAAGCGGGAAGAGTATTATTTTTATCAGTATTGTAAGAATAAGNNATGATAAACCTGTTAATCCACCCCACAATATTTTTACCCAGGAACACTATTTGATCGAGATCATACCCTTCTTTTCTCAGTGTTGAAATATGGTTTGGTCCATAATACAATCTCATGGCAATACTGGTTTCCGTTCCTTTTTCAAGAGGCACACCAACTTCTGAAGTGAAATAACGGATATATTTCGGGGAGGTAAGGGTTTTTGTCGATGTAATAGATCCGCTGAGGAAATAATTATCAGTAATAAGGACCGAGGAGAAAAACTGATCGACATACGCCACCCAGCTCAACCGTGTGGTTATATCAACATTATCAACCTCCTTGTTCGATCTTAGTCTCATGCCGTCGACATCATCCTGATAATATTTATATTTGATGGTGGTGTACATATCTTCATTCTGCCTTCCCTTTTCCTGCTGAGGCACATACATTCTCCAGTCAAGTTCGATGCTGTTCTGGTTAGCAGGAAGAATGCCTTCCATATTCCTGAAAGTAACATTATAATCCACACTGTATTTCCCGGGTTCAAGAGTATATTTATACTCGATAAATCTTTCCTCACCGGCAGGAAGTCTCAAAACAACACTTAAGGGTTCCGCATTCACCTGAAAATTTCTTTCGTCCGACTCAGGTGAAAAATAGAGGTTATTGGTCTGGATTGCTTTATTATCGGCTGTAAAGAAATTGAATCCAAAGACAGTTGAATCGCCGGAAAAGAGAATCAGCGGAAGGGAATCGTGTGTAGTATAATCTTTCAGGCGTACTGAATAAACACGTCCTCCCTTGAGAGATATCTTCAGATCGATTTTATCATTTTCCAGCGTAATTAACCCGTCTTCCCCCTTAGCAGATCCGGCAAATACCCCATAGCTGCCGGCATCCTGCTCAACCGGCACAGTTGTCTGTGGTGACCTCTGTGTCACTGCCGGTTCTCTGCTGACACTATCCGTAACAGGTTCCTGAATACCCGGAATTGTACCAAGTTTGATATTCAGCTCACTGATCTTTTCAAGAACATCCGGATTATTGGGTTTGAATTTTAAGGCATTGACGTATTCTGTCCTGGCTTTTTCCAGATTTCCCTTAGCATATTCAGCCTCTGCAATGCTTATAACCTTCTCAAATTCTTTTTTATGGCGGCTGTTATTGTATATACTGAAACCGATAAAGATGAGAAATATCAGTATAAGCCCTGTAATTGTGTTCTTGTCCATCCTTCGTTATATCTGTTTGCAATCCTGATTTAATTATTTCAACCCTTCTTATCAATACAAGCTTTTATGAACTGAACAAAAAGCGGATGAGGATTAATCACCGTACTTGAATACTCCGGGTGGAACTGAACACCCACGAACCATGGATGATCACTGATTTCCACTATTTCAACCAGGTTCGATTCGGGATTGATTCCGGCAGGAAGCATTCCATTCTTTCTGAAATCTTCCATGTATCTGTCATTGAATTCATAACGGTGTCTGTGTCTCTCTATGACTTCTGTCCTTCCGTATGCTTTAAAAGTTTTCGAATCTTTGCTCAGAATACATCTGAAACCACCAAGCCTCATTGTACCACCTTTATCAATAACGCTCTTCTGTTCTTCCATCAGATCAATAACGGGGTATTCAGTTTTATGATCCATTTCGGTCGAATGGGCTCCATCCATTCTCAGAACATTTCTTGCGAATTCAATTACGGCACATTGCATTCCGAGGCAGATTCCCAGAAAAGGAATTTTATTTTCCCTGGCATATTTTACAGCCAGGATCTTTCCTTCAATTCCACGTGAACCAAAACCGGGAGCTACAAGTATTCCATCAAGTTCAGCAAGGAGGTCATCTGTATTTTGTTCTGTGATCTTTTCAGAATGAATAAATTCCACATCAACTTTACACTCATTATATGAACCTCCGTGAATAAGCGCTTCCGATATTGATTTATATGAATCAGCCAGTTCAACATATTTTCCCACCAGGCCGATTTTAACTGAATGGAGGGGATTTTTTAACTTTCTCAGGAATTCCCTCCATTCGGTAAGGGGAGGTTCATCATTTACAGGCAATCCCAGTTTTTTCAATACTATCTGGTCGAGTTTTTCACTGAGCATATTCAAAGGAACCTCATAAATTGTTGAGACATCTGCTGATTCAACAACAGCGCTTTCTTCAACATTACAAAAAAGGGCTACTTTTCTTTTAAGACCTGTATTCAGGTTCCGTTCAGTCCGCAGAACAAGTATATCAGGTTGAATTCCCTCTTCCAGAAGTGTTTTTACGGAATGTTGAGTCGGCTTTGTTTTTGATTCTCCTGTTGCAGAGAGGTAAGGGACAAGTGTAAGGTGAATGACGATACAGTTCCTGGGTCCAAGTTCCCATTTTAACTGCCTTACAGATTCAATATATGGAAGGGATTCAATATCACCAACAGTTCCGCCTATCTCAGTGAGTACTATATCAAATTTATTACCTGAGCTNNTCGGTTTCTGCACCATCGAGTGTTACATAACATTCTCCGTGTTCATAAGGATTGAGGGTTCCCGGATCAACATTTATATATGGATCGAGCTTCTGGATAGTTACAGAATACCCTCTGGCCTGTAAAAGTTTGGCCAGTGAAGCAGAGAGAGTCCCTTTTCCAAGTGATGAAGTGACTCCGCCGGTCACAAATACAAATTTAACTTCTGCCAAAGCAATAAGATTTTAAATTCCTGATTATCACTGTAAATTATCGGTTATAATCATCAAGGCCTGACTGGTCTATCATTTTGACTTTTTCTTCAAGGGTTTTAATCATTTTCTTTGCATTATTGATCTTTTCCCTCACTTCGCGTATCATGGTATCGGCATTAGGTGATTTTGCGAAAAAGCCTATATTATTCTCCCACAGTACGATATCATTTTCCAGTTGTTTTATCTTCGTAAAGAATTTCTCCCGTTCATTTCTGATCTTTCTTGAAGCTTTAGGATTGGCTTTAAGGTTATCGAGTTTTGATTTATATTTTAGTATGCTCTTATCTTCATCACCGATTTTGAGCTTGTCAAATTCCTTATTCAGTGCGATCCTGTAACGGTTCGTTATTTCATCTTTCATATTAAATGGCACGAAGCCAACCTCTGTCCAGCGACGCTGTATTTCCTTAAGCCTGTCAAAAGCGGCATGGACATCATTGCCGGGCTCAAACTTTTCAAGATCTTCAATTAAAGCAATTTTTGTTTTCAGGTTATCTTCATAAGAAGTATCGAGTTCATTGAAAAATCCTGTTTTCCGGTTAAAGAAATGATCACAGGCTTTGCGAAATCTTTTCCAGAGTTTTTCGGATTGTTTTCTTGGCACGGGCCCGATTTTTTTCCATTCCCTCTGAAGCTTTATTAAAGCATCCGATGTACCCTTCCAGTCTGTACTCTCCTGTAGTGCTTCGGCCTGGAAGCATAATTCAATTTTGAGCTGCAGGTTGTTTTGCTGAATTTCTTTATTATCGGCGTAGAAGCTTCTTTTCTTTTCGAAGAAACTGTCACATGCATCGCGGAATCTCTGATAAACCCTGTTATTCTGCTTTTTTGGAGCAAAACCGAGTGTTCTCCACATTTTCTGAAGGGCAACTACTTTCTCAGCTTTTTCATCGAAATCCCTGAAATTTTTTATTTCAAGCAGGTTAATTTCTTCTACCTCTTCGCAAAGGGCAATTTTTGCCTCAAAGTTTTTCCGCTGGTCATCTTTCTGCTTTTCGAAGTATTCATGATGACGTTTGTTTATCTGGGAAGTGGCCTCCCTGAAGCGTTCCCATATCTCATTTTTGGATTCAGGGGGTACGGGACCAATTTCCCTCCACTGGTTATGATAATCCTGCAGGAGCCGGAATGCATTTACCGGATTAGGTTCAAGGAGCAGTTCTTCGGCCTTTTCACACAACTGAACCTTGGCCTCAAGGTTTTTCCTGAGATCAAGGTCACGCAATTCCTTGTTGATCTTGATATAATCATAAAAAATCTCAACGTGGTGGTGATAATTTTCCCACAGATCTTTAAGTGTATTCTGCGGTACGACTCCGATTGAATGCCATTCATTCTGCAGGGACCTGAATTCATGGAAGGTTTTATTAATTGACTCTTCACGGTTGACAAGTTCCTTGATCTTGTCAATTATATCATATTTCTTCTTCAGATTTTCATATTTCTCAGCTTCCTGAATCCTGTTGAAATCTGTTTTCTTTTCGCGGTATTTTTCAAGCAGATGCTTGACCCTGGCTTCAAGCGGATCGACCCAGGATCGATATTCTTCCAGGGTACCTCCGCCTTCAAGGAATTTATTCTTCCTCTCTTCTGCTTCCTGTTTAAGCTTTTTGTAGAAATAAACCTTTATCCTGTCTACATCATTCCGGATTTCCGCCGGCGGTCTGTTTTCTATAAGAAGCGCCAGTGTTTCGACCAGATCATTTTTGCTGAAACCTGAATAATCGACCGGAGGCAGTTCAATATCATCGAGATTTTCATCTGCCGGCGGTTCAGTATGTTCAGATGCGGAACGGGTATCAGATTGTTTTAAAGTGTTCCGCTTTCTCTTTACTGTAACCTGATTTTCAGAGGTTTTAATGTCTTTTCCCTTATTATCGGCAATAACTGCATCCTCCGCATTTTCAGCATGTGTTTTACTCTCACTTCCTGAGGCATCTTCAACTGCCCCGGATTGTTCTTCACGAACAGAGTCATCCGGATCTTTCTCTATCATAGCAAGTCCTTTCTAATTTCAGATCTCTTATGGCATTATCAACCATGTCAGTTATCATGGATTTTTCAGAGTACGAAAATATTGAAATATTTAATAAACTCAAAGATTTAGAGAAATTAATAAGATAACCGGCAGGTTACTTCAGGAGTAATGACAAATCGTAAAATGACAGAAGTTTTTAAAAAATGTGACGC
>DNOQ01000051.1:19232-38270 GCA_003501665.1 Bacteroidales bacterium
GGGAAGTCAGTTGCAGGCAATAAGAAGGAACCGGGTTCTTCGTTTCCTTACGTTTCAAAAGATGATGATTATGAGCCTTATTCGGGAAAATAAACAGGCTCAGAGTCTGTTTTTTGTTATAATATGCCTGAACGGATTGACAATTTTCTGAAGCAATCTGAGGCTGTCAGTCATAATCTCTGCAGTACCCTGCATGTTCTGGGTAAATTCCAGTTCTTTCCCATATAATGTCCTGAGACCATCCGTCAAAGTGATCTCAATGATATATGCATCTCCGGAAGGAACAAGTGATTTAGATTTTACTATCCCGCGTACCATTCCATACTCAAGGTAAGGGTATCCGGTTAATTTGATATTAACTGTCTGGCCTGTTTTAACTTTTCCCGATCTCTGCATTTTGAGATCGACCCTGCCGACATAATCACCTGTTTCGAACGGCACAACACTCAGAACAGGCTCATCTCTGCCAACAATCTGGTTCTGACTCCAGAATCTTGTAAAAGTAACAATACCGTCGACGGGTGAAATAAGAAGGTATGTGTTTTCCCAAATCTTAATACGTGCTTTGAGGTTATTAAGCGATTCGGTCAAAACCGAATAGAACCTGGCCCCTTCTTCAATCCTCTTTATTCTGTAATCCTGCAATTCCTGTCTTTTTTGAGCCAGTTCTATCGTCTTCGCCGCACGATCAAGTCTGACATCCTGAAGCTCAATATTTATTCTATTGAATGTCTGCCTGGAGAGTTCAAGCTCGCTTTCGGAAAAGACAGCGCCGGCATAAAGGGATGAATCCCTGCTGAATTTTCTGGCTTCAATCCGTTGATTTTCTTCAAATAATCTCTCCTTTTCCTTAACTCTTCCGATATATTCTTCCAATCCTGAAATCTCTTCTGTCACCGACCGTATCTTAAATCCGTAGAAGTCATTTGTTATATAATTACTGTAATCTGAGAGATTTTTCAGAAAAGCACCCCAATATTCCTGAATTTCGCCCAGCTCCGAAAATAAGGGAAGGGAGATGTCTGAAACTAATCCGGGATTGTCAATTGTATCAACTATCTCTTTTAATCTGTTAACCTGCTCTACTGATGCAGCTGTCTCCATCACGGCAAGTATTTGTCCTTTTCTGACCATTTCCATGTCTCTGACATTCCAGCCAATTATTCGTCCGGTGATCTTTGAAACAAGTGTTACAGGCGGGTTTTCTGTGGTAATATGTACCGGTGACGGTACTGTATTCGGATACCGGATGATCCAGGCAAAAAACAGTATGATCAGGATCACCGCTGAAATTGCAGTTGTACCCCATCTGACCAGTTTACCGGGGGGATTGGAGATTATTTCCCTGACGGGTTCAGAATCTATTATTTCATTTTTTTTGTCTTTCATTGCATGGTATCATACACCAAGTTCAAGCTGATTTTTAATAAGGTTAAAATAGGTTCCTTTAAGAACAAGAAGTGAATCGTGAGTTCCCGTTTCAATAATTTTCCCCTTATCGAGCACAATTATTTTATCGGCATTTCTGACCGTACTGAGTCTGTGTGCAACTATTATCACAGTTTTCTTACTGAAGTAATCTGAAAGATTTTCCACAATGGCTTTTTCATTATTGGCATCTAGGGAATTGGTTGCTTCATCGAAGATCAGGATCTCAGGATCCTTATAGACTACTCTTGCTATCAGAAGTCGTTGTTTCTGACCTTCACTAAGTCCATGTCCGTTAGCGCCGATTTTCGTATTATAGCCCAGAGGCAGCGATTCAATAAATTCCCTGATATTAGCCATTTCAACTGCTCTGAAAAGCTTTTCATCGTCAATTTCAGTACTTCCCGGAGAAATATTTGATGCAATGGTTTCAGGGAATATAAAACCATCCTGCATTACCGCCCCTGTTTTTTCCCTCCAGAGTCGCAATCCGATATTTGACAGCCGGGTATCACCCACATAAATTTCACCTTTGACAGGCTGATAAAAGCCCAGGATCAATTTAAGAAGTGTTGTTTTTCCGCTTCCGCTTGTACCGACAATGGCAGTTGTTTTATTCTCCTCTATAATCAGATCAATATCCTTTAATACCACAGGGGAATGTGGTCCTTCATACTGAAATGATACATTATATATTGTAATATCTTTCTTGTCCGGAAGTCGTCTGATCTTTGATTCACGATCTGGTTCTTCATCTTCCATTCCGTGAACCTCGGCCAGCCTGTCGAGGCTCATTTTTGCATCCTGGGAAGTCCGTAAAAATCCTATCATCTGATTGAGCGGCACATTAAGCTGTCCGATTATGAACTGTACTGCCAGCATCATACCAAGGGTCATATTCCCCTTAAGAACAGCAGTTGCACTGACAATTGTTATCAGCAGATTTGTCACCTCATTAATAAAAGTAGCACCCGCGGTCTGATACTGGATCAAACCCAGACCTTTGGATTTCAGACTGAACAGTGATGCCTGAAGATTCTCCCAGTCCCACCGTTTGGCTGATTCACACTGAGTGAGTTTTATTTCCTGCATGCCATTCACAATATTTATCAGTTTATTGTTGGCACCCGACATCTCCCTGAATCTCTGATGATCAAGCCTTTCGCGCGATTTCATGAATATTGATACCCATAATACATAGAGCACGGATCCGGCAAGGAACAGAGCAAGTATTTTAAGATTATAAATCGCCAGAACAATTCCAAACACAATAATGTTGAAGAACGAAAACAAAATGCTCAGGCTGGTTGAGGTCAGGAAGTTTTCGATCCTGTTGTTATCATCTATTCTCTGGAGAATATCACCTGTGAGTTTTGTATCGAAAAATGCAATCGGAAGGGACATTAGCTTCTGAAGGAAACCTGATATTATTGAAACATTTACACGAGTACCGATATGTAATAACAGCCATCCCCTGATGAATTCAACCGACATTCTTCCTATAACAAGTGAGAGCTGTGCAAAAAGTATAAGGTAAATAAACCCGATGTCATTATTATTCAGTCCTGTATCAATTATTGATTGTGTAAGGAACGGAAAGATCAACTGGATTATGCTGCCAATAAAGAGACCAAGTATAAGCTGGCCAAGATATTTTTTGTAAAGGCTGAAATACTTTGCAAGGAATCTGAATCCGTTATCGGGTTCTGATTCATTTTCCTTTTCCCACAATGCCGGTGTGGGTTCAAGTATCAGTACCAATCCGGCAGGTTTTCCATCTTCGAGGGTAGATGCCCAGTTTGGGGTGAATTCATCGCGCGAATATTTTACCAGCCCCAGAGCCGGATCTGCGGCCCAGATTTTATCATTTGCTATCCTGTAAACTACAATGAAATGTTTCTGTTTCCAGTGAACTATGCAGGGCATCGGTACTTTTTCTGCCAGCATCTCAAAGGGTATTTTTACCCCTATTGTTCTGAATCCCAAACTGTCAGCGGCTTCAGACAGCCCCAGAAATGAGACTCCCTCTCTTGTTATATAGCATTTCTTACGGATCGTTTCGAGTGTGAAGTTCTTTTTATGGAACCCTGCAACCATTTTCAGGCATGCAGGTCCGCAATCCATGGCATCAGGCTGTCTTACAAACGGAAATGACATTCTATCGGAAAATAATATAAGCAGTTAAATTTATATAGTTTAAGTTATCCTGTAAATAATAATGCAATGTAATTATTTTAATAATCTTTTTCCACAAAGTAAATAGTATATTTGTTCCCGGATTCAGACTGACGTAAATTGTTTAAACGGATTTCAGATACGAATATAATTGAAGGTATCAAAGCTCAGGATGAAAATGTTCTTGTGTGGCTCTATGATCATTATTACAAGACAGTAAAAAGCCACATTTTAAAAAACAGCGGTACCCCGGATGATGTACCTGATGTATTTCAGGACACTATTATTATTTTGTACAAACAGATAACCGGTAACAGATTAAATCTTACAACCGATCTAAAAGGGTATTTTTTCGGGATTGCACGTAACCTCTGGAATGTACAGCTCAGGAAGAAGAATAAGAATTCTGCCATTGAGGCTGCAATTGATGTGGCAGATGAGATTACCTTTGAAGATCATGAAGATCCCATGTTCGAAAGGATCATTGGAAGGGCTTTTAATAAATTAAAGCCTGATTGCCAGAAAATCCTGACACTTTATGCCGACGGACTTTCATTTCATGAGATTGCAGTGAGAATGCAACTGAAAAATGAAGATTATGCCCGCAGGAAGAAATACCTTTGCAAGGAAGCTATTCTCGAGCTGGTCAAAGCAGATCCGGAATATCAGGAATATCTTCGTTTCCGTACATAAAGAAAGACAGACAGGCCGGCCAGAATAATCAGCAGGACAACAGGAATAAAAATCTTTAACGGATTATAGACCGGTGCATTCTCGCCATATATTACCAGAGAAGCCCAGAAATAGGGGTGTGATTTGAGCTGTGTGGCATTTTTCAGATATGCCGACCTTGATTTTCTCAATGCCATGCTTTTTGTATTCCCTTTTTTGAGATTCTCATAGAACCTGCTTATTATCTCAGTACCCGATTTATCTTCAATTTCCCACATCGACATAACAACTGATCTGCTTCCGGAATACAGAAATCCTCTTGCCAGACTGAGTATACCCTCCCCGGTCGAAAGAATTCCGGTTCCCGTATTGCAGGAACTCAGGACTACCATCTTCGCATTCAGAGGCAAACCGTAAACTTCGTATGTATATAAAAGCCCGTCTTCCGGATAGTCGCTTATCTGCGAAAATATCATAGCTGAGTTCATCGGGCGCTGATCGCTCAGAAAAGTGTGCATCGCCAGATGAATAATATCATAGCTGGCAGCCACGCTTTTAAATACCGATTCTTTCGCCTTGTAATTCAGGAACAGATTGCCTTTTGAAACAGATGCCACAAATTCAGCCTCCTGGCGGGCATACGGAAGATCATAAAGGAACCCTCTGTTCTGCATACTGTTAGGGTAAAATAAAGAATCGATATTGATACTGCTTCCGTAAAATGGCGCGAATGCAGCCAGGCTATTACTTCCCGACTCCTCCCTGGAAACAACTTCCTTCATCAATGTGGCAGAATAAGCATATGAGATATTATAGTCATTCATCAGATAGTCCAGCTTCCGGTAAAGGATCCCTTCTCCCGTGTACTTCGAAGATATTATGGTTTCAAAGGGAAGATAAGACAGGTAACTATCAGGTGAAATAAGAAGGTTGTCGGAAATGAAAAATTTTCTCGCGGGTTCAATAAGAATTTTATACAGATCGTTACCAGCCACCTGATAACGCAAAAATGCTGTTCCGGCATCCTTTACCATAGTGGGATTTGAAAGCAATTCCCGGAATTCCTTAAGTCGTTCTAAAAGAAGTGAGTCGGTTCTGAATGCCAGTAATTCAGCATGTTTTCTGTTAACAACAAATATATAGAGTATGGAGTCGGAGACAATATAATTGACGTAATTGCTTCTCCGGCCCACTATTGATGGGATATCCTTCATTTTAGGAGCAACAGTGTTGTACTTAAGTGCAAAATATTCCGGGTAAAACTTTTCAAATGTAAGGACAAGTGAATCGCGTTCTCTGATGTACACCAGGATGTTCTTATTCAATTCATCAACAAGGTTTTTATCCGGCCTGGCTTTTTCATTTTCCATGGAGATCCTTGAATTAAGGATTCCTATCTCCCTCTGAAGTGATTTTTCATATTCCGCTATTGAAGGGGGGATGTGAAACTGGATGGCATTCAGCTCACGGGTAGCAGCCAGAAGACCTGCCACTTTACTTTTTTCGGCAATCCCGAATGCTTTCTCAAGAAATGAGCGGTCGGAGGTATTCCTGTAACATAACTCGAAATCACTTATTGCCGTCATGTAAGATTCTCTGTAGTGATCGCCCAGCACAATCCTGCTCTCTTCTTCACTAATATTAATCCTGATCTTATCAATAACATTAATGATCAATTCCGCGGTAGAGGCTGCAGCTTCCAATATCCGGATATCATTTGTATTTGAGTATATATCCCGTAATATTTCGTATTTGGAGCGAAGAATTCTTATATATCTTTTGTCGGCCCTCAGAGAATCAATGACAGGATTCTCAAGCGCTCCATAAGATCCGGAAGCAATTTTTCCGTTAAACAGAAGTTCCTGAATCTTTCCGAGAGCTTCTTCACTTTGCCCGTTAAGATGAAGAGCCCTGGCATAACCCTCATAAACCGGATCCCGCAGGCCTGCATCTGCTTTATGCCTGAGGAGATACTCATTGCATGTTGAAAAATATCTTATCGCAGTCGCTGCATCATTTTTATAATTAAGCACATACGTGGCATAGTTTTTCAATACTTCCGTATAATATCTTGAATCGGTACCATAATATTTTTTTGACCGTTCAAGAAGGTCTGATAAAAGTACCTCTCCTTTCTGTATATTCCCATCATTTCCGAGTGAAACAGCATAAGTATGTATCATATTGAAAGAAAGAAATGAATTGTCCTTAACCGCAAGTTCAATTCCTTTCCGGAAGTATTCTTCTTCCTTTTCGGTCATGCCCAGATAACCATAGTTAATGGCCATACTGTTAATCAATGTAATATAATTCTGATCCTGCTCTATTCCGTTATTTTCAATAACCGATTCTGCCTGTTCGAAATAGATCCTGGCTTTGGCATAATCACCCATCCGCGCATAACCGGTTCCAATACTGCTGTATAAATCACTTAATTCCCTTTCACTAAATGCTTTAATTTTACCTAATGCCATATCGGTATATTCCAGGAAATTCTGATAATCGTTATTTATAATAGCTGAACCTATGAGGGTCGCGTATGCTGATGCGACCTCAGAACTGCTTTCCCCATAGCGGAATCCTGCAATTTTGATATACCTGAGAAGGAAATTTTTCACCCGTGAATAATCTCCGATATGATTATATGCTACTCCAAGATTAAACAGCGCTTTCAGGTACTGATCATCTTCAATATCAAGAGTGTCCTTAATCCTTACTGCTTCGGAGAGATAACGGATTGCAGCTTCATATTTTACTGCCAGCAAATAACAAACACCTATGTAGTAATTTATCTCTGACACATAAAAAGCATCGGAGGAGTTTCCTGCCAGAGATTTATCCAGACTGTCGGCAAATGAGAGCAAGCCCGCTATATTTCTCCCTGAACTCAGAAAATAAATCCTGTAACCGATCCTGTCAGCAGAAACAGATCCCGGAGATACATTCTGATTAATTAATGGTATGATTTCTGAATCTGCATCAATGTCATCAGAATATCCAAAAGCATAAGGCACGGAAAAATAAAATAATCCGGCAATAAATAAAATCTTTAACGATATACTGTAACTAACCAATACGGAATGCACCTTCACATTATTTTCAGATTCTCTTTAAACTTCAAAAATAAGTCCAATTTTAGAATGTTATATTATCCGGCAATATAATTTTACGTTATAACATGCTAATTATATGAATATTGGGAAAATATTTTATTTTTTCCACTTTTTTCATGTCACAAATCCGATTAAACCGACATGTATGTATGTTAATGAAACCCAAAAGGAGAACCGAAAAAAGTAAGAACAAATAAAACCAAAAAAAATGAAAAACCTGAATTCTGAAAAAACGAGAGACATTTTTGCCGGATATGAACTTTCAGTTGAAGAGATGTTCAATGTCAGAGGCGGTGCTAATACACAAAGTGAGCCTATCATGTTGCCTCCAACTCCTCCGATAAAGATCTGAAAGGCATTAAGTACTCCTGTTCAGGCATTTCAGGTACAACAGGGAATATCAGAAAGAATTTAAATATAAACTTCATTCCATGAAAACAAATGATTTTTCATACTTCATTGAGCGCTACCTAACAGGTGAGATGAATGAAGCTGAGAAAGAGTGGTTTCGCAATGAGCTTGGAAGGAATGAGAAACTGCGCCAGGAGATAACACTCAGGCAGATTACCGATTCCGCTCTCAGAAATCACGATTCAATTCAGCTCAGGACCAAACTTGGGGCAATAGCGAAGAAAAAGGCAGAAGAAGAGCCTTCCAAAAAATCGCGAAAACATAAAACCCTTATCCGTGCCGCAATATTTGCAGGACTGATCCTCTGTGGCAGCCTGGCTTTGCTTAACACCCGGACAATGACCGCCGAGGAGATCTTTGACCGTTATTACAAAACCTATGATGTCACTACACCCATACGATCCGTAAGGGAAGCCGGTAATATTGATTTTTCAACTGCACTTGAATATTTCAATATAAAGGATTATCACAATGCTGCATACTATTTTAATAAAGTTCTCAGCATTGATCCCCGATTTATGGAATCGGTGATGATGATAGGGGTATCAAGGTTTGAAGAAGAGAATTATCCTGAGGCAAAACTTTCTTTCACCAGGGTAATTGACGACAGGGATAATCTTTTCTTTGAAGATGCTCACTGGTACCTTTCACTATGTTATCTGAAAACAGGGGAAAGAGACAAAGCAAAAAATTCACTTGTTTATATCAGGGAATCCGGAAGCATTTACAGCAAAAATGCGGGAAAGATCCTGAGAAAGATAAAGTAAGAGGTTACTTCTGCCGGAGGTGGAAATTATCTTATGTTCTTATTCTAAATGAGAACATAATGACCGTTTGAATACAGACGGTCATTTTTCATTTTTGCGGGCTATTATTTTTACTTCAGTCCTTCTGTTCATTCTTCTTCCTTCCGGTGTCAGATTGTCTGCAACAGGAGATGTATTACCATATCCCCTGTATTGAAGACGGGCTGGTGAAATACCTCTTCCGATAAGATAGTTAACCACCGAAAGTGCTCTTTTTTCAGATAAAATAAGGTTATGTTCAGCAGTTCCGGTTGAATCGGTATAACCCCCTATTTCGACAATGAAATCCTCGTTGAATTTTAACATTTCAGCAAGATTTTCAAGCTCTGACAATGATTCTTTTTTCAACTCCCACCTGTCAATTTCATAAAATACATTTGTCAGAAGCATTTTTTCACCAACCCTGACCGGGCTCAGTTCAATATTCTTGATAAGGGGTTCCATTACAGTATGAATACCTTCAAACATAAAATTTTGAGAATAGAAAAGATACCCGGCCCTTGAAACATTAATTCCATAATTATTGCCTGAAGGAAGACATACAAGGAAATTTCCCCTTTCGTCTGTTCTGCCCTTCACGGTTATTTTATCAGTTGTCAGATTTATCAGTGCGTAATCTGCCCTGAGAAGTTTACCTGTTTCTTTGTCAGTAACCCTGCCTTTCAGATATGAAACCGGATTTGGTCTGAATGATTTGTCGAGATAGAACCAGAAGATATCTTTCCCGTTTGTGTTATCACGTTTTGATGAGAAATACGCTTTCTGACCCCCTGCCTCTATCACCAGGCCCATTTCATCACTGGAAGTATTTACGGGATATCCCAGATTCTGAGGTTCTGTCCATGTGCTGTCATCTCTCATCCGGGTGAGGTAAATATCCAGCCCCCCCATACCTGGTCTTCCGTTTGATGCAAAATAAAGGGACCGCCCGTCAAAGTGAATAAAGGGAGACATCTCATCTCCTTCTGTATTGATTATGCTTCCAAGATTAACCGGGTCCTTCCAGGTGCCTTTATTGTTCATAATGGAATACCAGATATCTTTACCGCCATATCCTCCGGCTCTGCTACTCGAGAAGAATAGCATATTTCCGTCAGCACTTATCGAAGGGGTTGATTCCCATGCGACTGTGTTTACCGGAGGTCCGAGGTTATAAGGTATCGACCAGCTACCATTATTATTTGCTGAAAAATAGATGTCACAGCTTCCATGGCCACCCGGTCTGTCACATGCGGTAAAATACATATAGTTGCCACTGGAGGAAAGTGTCTGGGCACCTTCATTATGAGGAGTATTCAGCGGTGCTCCGGCATTAAATGCAGTCATCCATCCCGTATCAGAACGGAAACTGATATAAAAATCTTCCTGATAGGCAGCGCGACTTAATGGCCGGGAAGGACCATACGACTGACGTGTGAACATCATTGTCTGACCATCGGCTGTTATTGATGGCCAGTATTCATCATCTTTCGTATTGATACCACTTCCGATACCCACAGGATTAAATGGCACGGGTTTTTTTATTGCTTCAATTGCGAACTCACAGTTTCTGATGTTTTTTATTGCAGTCTGCCTGTTCTTTTCTATACCGCCTCCATGTCTGAGATAAGCCCGGTAATTTTTCAGAGCACCCGAATAATCCTCAATCATCATTTCCGCATTCGCCAGACTGAAATATACCGGCAAATATGCAAGTGAATCAATACTGACAGCTTTTCTGTAATTTTCAACAGCTTTGCCATGGTTATTCTGTTTTGAATATAATTCACCAAGCATCATGTAGGCTTCATAGAAGTCAGGGTCATGAGAAACGGCGATCTTAAAAAGTGTTTCGGCTTTTTTGAAATCGAAGTATTCATAATATGTCACTCCGTCGTTATATGTTTTAATCGCCTTGTTTGAATTAGTGTGCAGCGATTGAGCATAAATGTCGCCTGCAGCAAAAGAGGAGGCATACAGAATAACTATCATAAAGAATAATCTCATCTTCCTATGGTATGTGCATGTATTTATGGATCTGAAGGGAAATTCTCCATTCGGGATTTTTACGGACATAATCTATAATATCAGGGATGATGCTGTCAAATCTGCTCCATTCAGGCTGAAGGAACAAATGGCAACTATTGCTGACCAGCATTCTGTTTCTCTCTGCCCATATAAAGTCGTCCCTGTTTTCAATTATGATCTTCAGTTCATGAGCCATGGAGCATATCTCTTCACCCGGAGGCATATTTCTTTTAGGAGAAAGACAGATCCAGTCCCATTTCCCTGTTAGCATCCATGCTCCCGAAGTTTCGAGAAAAGTCTGGATTTCATTTTCAATCAGTCCTGCACAAAGGTGATCAAGATTCCACATAAGAGGTTCACCTCCTGTTACAACTACCGAGTCCGCACCTGAATTTACAGCATTACCTATAATGATATCTATACCGGTCACAGGGTGAATATCGGGATCCCAGGCAAACCGGGTATCACACCAGTTGCATCCCACATCACATCCTCCAAGACGGATGAACCATGCGGCTTTACCGGCATGAAATCCTTCGCCCTGTATCGAAAAAAACTCTTCAACAAGCGGAAGATTCTTTCCATCCGGAAGAATAACTGATGTTCTTGTCATTGAATTTGCAAGGATCCTGAATTGCAGAACCTGTACAAATATAGCTAAAAAATTTTTACCTGATTTATTTTCTGATTCTCAGGAGGTTCAGAAAAGCATCAAGAAAGAATGTATTATCATGGATTCCGGAGAATTTTTGGGCTCCCGGACCATAAGAGAATATCGGGACCATAGTACCGGAATGGTCTGTGGTTCCGAATACTGCAGAAACTTTTCTTTCTGCTGAATTTCCATCTGTAAGTACCAGCCCTCCGGTTTCATGGTCAGCTGTAACAACAATCAGGGTTTGCCTGTTCTTATTTGCAAAATCTATTGCCACCCCGATCGCACTGTCCATGTCAATTGTCTCTGAAATCACATAACCGAGATCATTTGCATGGGAACCCCAGTCAATCATTGAACCTTCAACAATCAGAAAAAATCCGTCCCTGTCGCGACTAAGTATTTCGATAGCTTTTCCGGTCATTTCTTCAAGATGGCCTGTTCTTCCTTCATTCACAGTGGACATATGCACCCTGGCAAGTAATCCGGCAACTTTATCTGAACGGGAAGCTTTGAGATCATCCATGGTATAAACAAGTTCAAATCCCTGATTCACAAGTTCAGTTGCAAGATCTCTTCCGTCAGCTCTTTTACGGAAATGATCTTCGCCTCCACCCATAAATACATCCACCGACCCGTTCAGGAAATGCAGCGCAATATCCTCATAGCTGCCTCTGCTTGAGTTATGTGCCACAAAGGAGGCCGGAGTTGCATGTGTAACAGAACTTGTACTCACGATTCCCGTTGACAACCCTCTTCTGTGCACAATTTCAGTTATCGAGGCAACAGAAGTGTTGTCGGGAGTTACTCCGATCATGCCATTGTTGGTTTTCACACCACAGGCTATTGCAGTACCTCCCGCGGCTGAATCTGTTATATAATTATCAGCCGATTGTGTTATAGCAAAACCGGAATACGGAAACTTCTGCAGATTAAGAGCCCTGTCACTGACAGTCATACCTGCAGTGACATGAGCTATGCCCATACCATCTCCTATGAATAGTATTATATTTTTAGTCCTCCGGGAAAATGAAGGAATCTGGTCCTGCATTACAGCAGAACTGCTTGTCATGAATATGATCAGTGACAACAGAATGATAAAGTTTTTTATGGTCTTCATATTATAGTTTATAATGGTTTGCATCTGATAATATTAAATAACACACGGGATGATCAATTTGTTGTCCCGAATAACAATGCTTTCTCACGCGGAACAGCATTCTCAACCCATTTTTCAGGTACAATTTTCCAGTTATTAATCGCTTTCGGATTAATGTTCTTTTCCGATTCAACCGACTTAAGGATAAAATACCGAAGGTCACGCTCAGTTGACCGGATATGTCTTGAGCGAAGAGAATCTTCTTTTATGCCTGCACCTCTTGTGAGATGACCTCCTCCGCCATTACCTCTGTATGAGTTTAATGCGACCCGATATTGTTTTTGCTGTTCAAAAGGGCGGCCGTCAGTGAACGATTTAATTATTACCATTTTACCTTCAGGTCTGCTTGCATCAACCAGGTAATCAATACCGGCAGCCGAATCAAAATTATAGGATTGATTTCTCAGCCAGGCCCTTCCGTTTGTCAGTACGGGCTTGCCATCTGCCCCCAGCCGGTATTTTAAAAGATAATCTCCCGGACCCTTCATTGGATTGATCCATCCGGAATAACTGTATTCAAGGTATTTATAAATTTCATCCCCGGTCATCATCATAGTATAGAGCATATTTTCAAACCGGTAAAGCTTGAACATATCACCTGCCGTTACCGGTCCTTTTCTTATCTTTTCATCAAAGGAGAGAGGAGCTGCAAAGGATATATCTGCATTCGTGAGTTTCATCTGGATAGAATGAATCATATCAACAAAAGGAGATGATCCGAAAAATGAATCCCTTGATGATATTTCAGAATCAGAGTAACCAATGACCTTACTGACATACCCGTAAACTGTCTTATGTTGCCCGCTGAACCTTGATGTAAATTTATCGTCGCACAACAATTGGTCTGTTTCCACAATAAGTCCTGAGATCTTATTAATCTTTTTAGAATTAATGCCATTCAAAGTGATGGTAATTTCGGCACATGCAATATACTCAGCTCTGCTTCCGGCATTAAGTATAAGCAGTGTATCTCCTTCCTTGTTGATAAATGTCTCATTAACAACCCGATGATCATGACCGGTAAAAATAATGTCAAACCCGGGAACATTGAATGCAACTGCAGCTGCTCCATTTTCGTCAGATGGTTTATATTCTGTATGTTCCCTGTTCCATCCGGAATGAAACAGTCCGACGATAATATCAGGCTTTTTTTTCAATATTTCAGGCATCCAAAATTCAGCCGTCCGGACCATATCCTTAAACGCGATGCCCGAGTAAAGTTTTTCAGGGAGCCATGTGGGTACAGCCGGAGTGATCAATCCCAACACGGCGATTTTTATACCACTTTTTTCAAGAATTACATAAGGTTCAAAATACGGTTCGCCGGTCAGAATATTGACAGCATTTGCCGCCAGAACAGGAAAGTTGTATTCTGAAACGAGACGGTCATATACCGGATGTCCCGCTTCAATATCATGGTTTCCTGCAGTCACGGCATCGTAACCAAGCCAGTTAAATACTTCTGACATAAAGTGAGGAGATACTGTATCAATATAATTATAATAATAAACAGAAGGCTGACCCTGAAGGTTATCACCGTTATCGAGCAGGAATACGGCATCCCTTTCCTTTCCGGCTTTATTGATAAATGTTGATGCATGAGCCAGCGATGCATCAAGGGGTTTCATATCGATGAAATCATAAGGAAGTATAACACCGTGCAAATCTGTTGTCCCGAGGATACTTACAGTGATGGTACCTGTTTCCTTGCAGGATGCACAAATTGTGATTACCAGTGCAAAAACCAAAAATGTCTTTGTGTAAAAAGGTTTCATATTTGTAACTTATCTTAGAGGAAGAATCCCTGCTGTAAACTTAAAAAAGATTATCTGTTTTCTTATAAAGGCATGGATAAATTGATCTTGCGGAAGATTGAAAAGAATATATTTGCAGATATTTACTCAGTATGGTACTTACCGGACTTGAACAGATAAAGAAGGTATTGCCTTCCGGGTTAAAAGGAAGAAAGATTGGCATTTTATGCCATGCAGCAAGTATTACAAGTGATTTTATCCACATAACCCGCCTATTCCGGAACAGAAAAGATTGCCTTCTTTCTGCGGTATTCGGACCACAGCACGGTCTGCATGGCCAGACTCAGGACAATATGATTGAATGGGAAGGAGGAAATGACCCTGTTCTCGGAATTCCTGTCCATAGCCTTTATGGTGAAAACCGCAAACCCACAGAAGCAATGCTTAATGACATAGAAGCTTTTGTAGTTGATCTTCAGGATGTTGGCGCCAGATTGTATACTTACATCTGGACAGTAAAGTTGTGCATTGAAGCTTGTAGTGAAAGGGGTATTCCGGTATGGGTACTTGATCGTCCAAATCCGGTCGGTTCACTTCCGTTTGACGGACCTGTTCTTAAAAAAGAGTATTTTACGTTTGTAGGGGGTGCATCAATTCCCTTATGCCACAGGATGAGTATCGGTGAAATGGCATTGTGGATAAAATGCAATTATTATCCGTCCGCCGAGCTCAATATAATATGGATGAAGGGATGGCGCCGGCATTCACATTTTTCTGAAACGGGTCTGCCCTGGGTTCTTCCGTCACCAAATATGCCGACAATTCAGACTGCAGTGGTATATCCGGGAACTGTCCTGGCTGAAGCTCTCAATATATCTGAAGGACGTGGGACCACTATTCCTTTTGAACTTATCGGAGCTCCTTTCATTGACGGCGAAAAACTTAAAAAAGAACTTGACAGCAGAAATGTTGAAGGATGTGTATTCCGTATACATGATTTTATTCCTGCATTTAATAAGTATTCAGGCATTTTATGCCACGGGATACAGATTCATGTAACTGATCCGGAAAAATATTTCCCGGTTGGGACTGCACTCGAATTGATTGACTCAATCATGGAGACATCACCGGAAGGGAGCCTGAAGTTCAATCCGCCGCCTTACGAATATGAAATGAACCTCATGCCTTTTGATATCCTGTCGGGTGATTCGCTGATGAGAACTACCCTTGTTAACCGTGATCCGGTAAGCAAAGAAAAAGAAAGATGGAAACAGGAAACAGAAGCATTCAGAAAAGAACTGAGAAACATCTCAGCTTATCCCGAATAGGCGATAAATGATTCTCCTGTCATATATTTTCATAATAGGAAGAGAGTTTTTCAATAAGCTGCCCCGAATAAATAGGTTTTATAAGAAAATCGTCGAATCCTGATGCAGCCATATCCTCCATATCGTCTGAAAAACTGTATGCTGTCTGAGCTATCAGTTTCACCTCTTTGCGAAGTTCCCTGATCTTTCTGGCTGAAGTATATCCGTCCATTACCGGCAGCTGGATATCCATCAGGATCAACTCAATTTCAGGATCTTTTTCAACCAGTTCAACAGCCTCTTTTCCATCACCTGCATTCAGCAATATCGCCTCTGTTTTCTCAAGTATTTTATTCAGGTACAACCTGCTGGAGAGATCATCCTCCACAATAAGGATTTTTTTCCCTTTTAGGATTGAATCTTGCATTGCACATCTTATTATTCAAAAAGTCCTTCATCACGTAAAAGTAGTAATATTGCAGACTGTGGTACCACAATATATTTTTCTTTGTTGAATTCTATTTCTATTGCGCTGTTTTGAAGATAGACTGCCTGGTCGCCTTCTCTGGGCTGAAGAGGAACATACTTGGGTTCCTCAGGCTTATTTTTCCATGGTTCATCTGTTTCATGAACTGAAGGAATCGGATAACCCGGCCCCACCTTCAGGACATAGCCTATCTGAACCTTTTCATTCTCATTTACTCCCGGAGGAAGATAAAGACCACTCTTTGTTTTGGATTGAGGTGTTTTTGGCTTAATGAGGATCCTGTCACCAATCACAATTAGTTTCTGAAGGTCTTTTTCGTCTAACATTACATTCATGATATTCCGGATTAACCACGTTTACCGGTAACCGTTAACCGGCAACCTGGTTAATCAGGTGCAAAAGTATCAATTTTTATGTAAACCTTAAGCCGGACAAACGGAAATAGCTAATATTGCATTAAAATTCAGATTTGCAAAATCACATCTACTATTGGCAGAAGCTGATAAATACAGTACAGTTAAAGCAGTCTCGTACGGATTTTACAGAGAAAAGGGAAGCAGGTTTGTGTCTGCCGCACACCCTGTAAAAAATGAAAATGAGATAAAGTTGATAATTGAATCTGTCAGGCAGGAACATCATGAAGCTCGTCATCACTGTTATGCCTGGGCTATGGGTGTGGAAGCCGATAAATGGAGAGCAAATGATGACGGTGAACCTTCCGGAACAGCGGGACGTCCCATTCTTGGACAGATACGGTCTTACGGACTCACGAATGTTCTTATAATTGTATCAAGATATTTCGGAGGCACGCTTCTGGGCGTAAGCGGACTCATTAACGCTTACAGAACAGCTGCCGCCATTGCTCTGGAAAATGCTGATATAATTGAACACTATGTTTGTGAATCATACGAACTCACTTTCCCTTATCAATCTATTAATGATGTAATGAAAATCATAAAGGAAGAAAATATTGACCAGTCAGATCATTCTTTTGACCTCGAATGCATAATAAATATATCGTTCAGATCATCCTCAAGGCAAAAAATACTCACCCGTTTTTCAAGAATTGAAAGTCTGAATTACAAGTTCTTAGAAAAAGCCTGATCGCATATTGAAAGTTGTTAATTAATTATTAACACTTATTTCGGTATCATTAAACTTGAGTAATTTTACAATAACATAGGGTACTGCCATTAAAATGCCATAGCTTAATGAAGAACAGAAGTTTAGTATCTATTGATGATTTCAGTAAAGAAGAGATAATCAGGATACTTGATCTTGCCGGGGAATTTGAAGCTCAGCCTGTAAGGAGACTGCTTGAAGGAAAAGTAATAGCAACACTGTTTTTTGAACCCTCCACCCGGACAAGGTTAAGTTTCGAAAGTGCCATAAACAGGCTTGGAGGTAAAATAGTCGGGTTTGCCGACTCCTCAATCTCAAGCGTCACCAAAGGAGAAACCCTCCATGATACAATCAGGATGGTCAACAGCTATTGTGATCTTATTGTGATGAGGCATCCTTATGAAGGAAGTGCCAGATATGCAAGTGAAATAGCCACTGTACCGGTGATAAATGCAGGAGACGGAGCCAACCAGCATCCCACACAAACGCTGCTCGACCTCTACTCAATCAGAAAAACACAGGACACACTTGAGAATCTTAATGTATTCATGGTAGGAGATCTTAAATACGGCAGGACAGTACATTCCCTCCTTATGGCGATGGCTAACTGGAATACAACATTCAATTTCATCTCCCCCGAAGAACTAAGGATGCCTGATGAATTTAAAATCTATCTCGATAATGCGGGTTTAAAATATTATGAGCATCTCGATTTTTCCGACATCATTTCGAAAGCCGATATCATTTACATGACGAGAGTTCAGAAGGAAAGATTTTCGGATCCGATTGAATATGAAAAAGTGAAAAACATCTATGTGCTTAAGAATAATATGCTCCGAAATACAAAATCCAATATGAGAATACTTCATCCGCTCCCGAGGGTGAACGAGATACATACTGATGTTGATGCCAATCCAAAGGCCTATTATTTTGAACAGGCTCAAAATGGTGTTTATACCCGGCAGGCTATACTGTGTACACTGTTAGGATTAAATTAATCGATGGTAAAACATGAAGGAAGCTAAGCAAAAACTGGTTGTAAGTGCAATACAAAATGGCACCGTAATTGATCACGTACCGGCAAAAAACCTTTTTAAAGTAATTCAGATACTCGGCCTCGATCATATTGAAAACCAGATAACTTTCGGCACCAATCTTGAGAGCAAGAAGCTTGGAAGGAAAGCTATTATCAAAATATCAGACCGATTCTTCGAGGATGATGACATAAACAGGATAGCTCTCGTCGCTCCCGAGGCAAAACTGAATATAATCAGGGATTATGCTGTTGTTGAGAAAAAAGTGGTTCAGGTACCAGATTATATTTCCGGCATCGCAAAGTGTATGAATCCGAAATGTATTACCAACTTTGAACATGTAACAACCCGCTTCAGAGTCGTGTCAAAGAAAAACGTTTCACTGAAATGCCTTTATTGTGAAAAAATAACAAGCCAGGAAAACCTTCAGATCATATAAGGTAGAAACGCGAAGCATCGCGTTTCTACCTACAGGTCATATACATCGCGTTTCTATCTTAACCTGTCATACGATCTAACCAGATTTTCATCCTTTTTTATTCCCCGGTATGCAAGAAGCAAAAGGACTAAATTGATTACAGGAATGAACATCCTGAACTGCGGGATCAGAGTCCAGTGATTCTCCTTAATTGATGTAATACCATAAAACGCCGCGGAAGCAATCAGCAGAAGATCAAAAAATATCAGGATCACTGTTAGTTTTTGCTGAAGCTTTCTGTTCCTGAACAAAAAGATTGCTGTCAGCGAAATCAGAGGAAGTAAAACTGACAATAATAAAACAGGAATCGTATTTGTAAGGTATAATAGATTATTATCAATTGCAACCTCATATATCCCCTTGATATTCATTGAGAATGTTGTATCATTACCGCCGGCGAATTTGAAAATATCGCCAGTAAGGAATAAGA
>DNOQ01000313.1 GCA_003501665.1 Bacteroidales bacterium
CAGTTAGCTTATTGGTCTCGTACCACTCGCGTGCTGTCCTTATTGATTCCTGGCCCTGCTGGCTTATTCCCATAAATACAAGTTCCCATCTGGCAGGATCAATACGTACCACCGTTATCCTTGAATTGACTTCAATGGATTTGCTTTTAGCAGTAACGTAAAGGATATCCATTCCAGGTGCAATCTGTTTCCAGTCAGCCTGAACTGGTTCTGAAACCATACTAAGAAAAACCAATATGATTGGAATAATGATCTGCATCATTTTATTAGCCAATCAATTTAAACAATTTCTTTTTACCCTTCCGGATCTCGTTTAAAAACTTCTCTTTTACCTGTGACAATTTAGNNGTTCTGGCTTGTCCAGGTTAGGATTACTCAATTTATTTAAGAGAGATTCACTATTTTCAAACAATCCCAGGTTTCTGAATGCTTCGGCTTTAATGATCAGTTCATTTTCATCGTTTTCATCAAAAAGCTCTGTCATTTCATACAGGTTTTGTTCATGGAGCTTTTGAATCTCAGGTGTAATAAGATTCTCCTTCTTGTTCCTGATAAAATCGTTAAAACTGTAGAATATAAGTACCCTGGCGTACTTCTTGTCATTAATCAGTTCCAGCGCCTTAACATATTGTTCAAATGTGGGGAATTCAATAAAATCCACTTCCCTATTCTCCGGATAAAAGGAATTCAGATTCCTTTCTTCACAGATTTCCTTTGCCTCTTTTACCCAGTATAATTTCCAGCAACCGTTACAGAAGACGAATGCAGGAAATTCAGGCAGCATGGGGGCAATTCTTTTCCCATCCGACCATATAGTTGCACCAAAGGTATTTCCACTGTAGAGCGTTTTCTTTTTTGCCAGGAGTCCGCAGTGCGGACAAGCAATGATCATGTTTGGTCCCAGCCGTAAGAACCAGCACAGAAATAATATATATTGACTTCTTTTGGATCAGCTTGACACTTTTTTTGTTTCAGCTTGGTACCTTTTTTATTCTGTTAATTATATCGCCTTGATTATCTGCTATATACTCAACATTGTACTTAGCACCTTTTTTGTCTGACTGGGTACCTTTTTTTGACGAGCCGGGTACCGAAATTATCTTTCTTTTCGTAAAATGCTGATTATCAGGCCATGATTCTTTCAATAGCTGGGTACCGTTTTCGTGCCAGCTGGGTACCAGGTGCAACAGGACCTCTTCCCAGCTTTTACTTAACAGGTATGATGGAAGCGGCACATTTCCTAATCCTTTATGTATTTGTTCTTCCACCTGATCCGGCAGATCAAGCCAATTTCGATGCTTCTGTACATCAATATCTGTAAAAATATCCTAATAAAAAACATTGGCTTCAGTATACAAGTAATTTATTATGTATTAAGTTACCTTTAAGGTTGATTTCATACACATTTAGCAAGAATCATTGTAATTAACTGATTATGACCGCACAGATTCGGGAAATATTGTACTACAACGGAGAAAAGTATTTTCTTTCTTCTGAACCATTAAAACCTCTTTTGGAAATAATTGGTGATAATCCCTTTCCCAAACCTATAG
Source organism: Bacteroidales bacterium (assembly GCA_003501665.1). Lineage (GTDB taxonomy): Bacteria > Bacteroidota > Bacteroidia > Bacteroidales > VadinHA17 > LD21. The sequence goes on from DNOQ01000313.1 coordinate 1,554, forward strand.
TATGCTCAACTGCATGCTGGAGAGGTTATGTAGGAACGTGGGAGATTTTCGAAGACAAATTTTTTCTGGTTGGATTAAAAGGATGCCCGGAAGAAAATAAAGAATTATCACTTGATAATCTATTTCCAAATCAAGATAAAGTGTTTGCAGAATGGTTCACAGGTGAAATTATAATACCTCAGGGAAAGATGCTCCACTATGAGCATATGGGATATATGTCAATATTTGAAAGAGATTTGTTTTTTTGAATTTGACAAAGGGAATCTGGTTGCAAAACGGGAAGTAGATAACACCAAAGATTTTAACCCTGAAGACCCTGTGGGATGGGGAAAAATCGAAAAATCATTATATGAACAATGGTTAAAAAATTCCAATAAAGGAAGCCCCACCAAATCATGATGTCTTAACAGAAACTTACTGTTTTGTTTATACGTAAAGATGTCTCTTCTGAAAAAAAAGGTTCTTCCATTTTTCTCCGTGTAGTTAGCCTATCACTTGTTGATAATACAATTATTGCCTATTTAGTGAAGTGTTTCGCAGATTGTGGTGCCAATAATCATTAATGTTCTTAGGTAATCTGAACCTGCGAAAACATCTGCTCATTGAAATAATACAAAAGGCGACACTTCCTTCCAAACCTGCTCCAACAGGATTGTATTGCAGACATTGACTTTCACAATTCCAATCAGTGCCGCCTTTTTCTTATACAGGTCAGGGCGACCTAACATAAGAGGCGGCACTCTGTATCCTTAAAGCACGAAGGAAACGATGCAGCGTGACTTTTTTATTCCACGAATGTGCCACCTCTTTTAAAATAATTGTTGGGCGATTATTTTTGAGATGGATTAATTTTTACTGATTTAATCATCGGATTCATGATAAATTATTCATTCTGTTACTATTTGCTTATCATATCCACAGTTTCGAGAAAAAGTTTGTTTTTTACATAAAATCTTCTTCCACCGGTTGACATCATTGGTTCACCTTCCATATAGGTTTCAACCTGTATAGTCTTGATGCTTTTTTTTACTTGTTTATCAAATAAATAGCAATTACCAGTCTCCAGATAATACGCTAATGTATAAACACTATCTCCGGGACGTTTCATATAATCAGAAACGACCAGAATATCATTGGTTGCACCATCACTTATTGCTTTTGTTTTCATATCATCATAGCCAGACCATAGGAATGGATAACCCAGGAGAAATGTATCTAATGGTGTCTTGATCGAATAACTGTTATCATCAAATAGTATAACTGATTTTTTAAAAATAATCGGGTCATCATCGGTAATAAGATTAACAACCACACCATTTATATCAGGAGTATCCTTTTTGCATCCATAACAGCATAGGATGATCACCAAAATGAATATTATTTTTTTCATGTTTGAATTATTTTATCTTTCCCGGCTATCACAACAGTTATAATTAATTATGGTTTTATTTAAGAACCACTCCCCATTCAGTAACACAGAAACCGGTTCTTATAAATGGAATGTTATCTGCAGGGACAATGATTTTACTATTAGCGGCACTGTCCGTGCCCCTGATTAAATAAAACAGTCTCAATACAGCATCGGGAGTATCAGTGATTTTAAGAGTTATCACAGTATCTATAATCTTCTTTTCCTGTGGATATATTTCGTAATATTCATACCCTTTCAACCTTGGAATCCAATAATCTGTAAAGTCTTTTATTTCCCTTCCGATGAACCCATATTTTAACAAGTTATCAGTGAAAAATCGTTCTAAATCCGACACATTAATTATCCAGCCTTCATTTGTCTGCCAGACATCAGGTTGTTCACTTTCATAGAACAGGTATTCATATTCGCTATTTATGATCCCATTGGTATCAACACTTACCAGCCAACCTTTTCCATAATCAGGGATTGAAGTTACAATTTTACCACCGGATGGGAAATTCAAAGTCACGCTCAGAATCTTCTCTTCTGTCGGATAAAGGTAAATATTCGGTTTCAAGACCATGATGCAGGTATCACATTCATGCTCTTCATGATCGGGCTCTGGCTCACAACTATGGAATGGGATAGAACCAAGGAACAATAACCCACCGAGGATTGCCTGAATAAGAACAAAACTTATTATCGATTTCTTCATTATGGAATATGTTTGTGTGAATCATTTAATTAATGTGTTGAAGAAGAGCGTAATGATGAAAATCAATAGATTCTTATTCATGATATTATCTTATGTATTCTTTTCAATCAATACAAATATTCGTCCACAGTATGTCACTTTGGGACAAAGAATTATAAAAATTCAAATCTTCAATTACGATATTCTCTCCGGAGCACTTGTAACAATAATAAGCAATCCCGCCTGAACCAAGACTCATGTCAGTTACTATTATGTCCTGATCATTATATTTTTTGTACCATATCCTGCCCAGATAATTTCCTGTTTTATCATTTTGTGAAGTTACGATCAGGTCGTTTAACCATTTCAGATTGTTGCCGACGTCGTCAACACCACAGGCATGACAGTTGATTATCTTACCACATGGAGCAATGTAGTTGTCATTTTCGGTCTTATCACATGATAGAAATAGCATCGGAATTAAAACCGTCAGGATGCTTGGTAAAGTTGTTTTAATCATTGAATAAATCTTTATTCTTATGCTTGTTCCCATGATTTCATTGATTTTAAATGTGAATCCATTATATCATTGTTGATGTCCATTAATATAAGTCATCTCCTGAAGTATCTGCGTCTTTCTCGCAGGAAGACAACAGAAATGTGAAGATAAACAGCAATGCAATTCTTTTCATTATATCAATCAGTATGGGTTCGTTCTCACATGAATCACCGTTATTAATCAAGTCATACTATTAATACGTAAACAAGACCTAAAACGTGACAGGTAAATCTTAAAAAGATTAATTAATCCTCAACATTGATGCAAAAGACAGTGACCCCGAGCAGCCCTCGCCGTTACAAATTGACCATCCGGCGCCGGAGTTAATACAATGATCAATAGATGAATATGAAAATGTCTGTTTTACCGGTGGAATGTGGTCAAGGCGATCGGCTTATGCAGTGGTGTGCTAATGCTGATTGGTCTTTCAGTCCGGGTGGCCGCCATACCTTTGTTAATCATAATGATAACTGCAATCACAACAACCAAGATTCCGATTTTGCAGGAAGAAGGATTCTGGCAGATGGCTCATGATTCAAGAACCGATTTTGCCATGACAATGCTTATTATTTTTCTGCTCATCTATGGGGCAGGTAAACTGAGTATTGATTACCTTTTACAACAGAAATTCAAATCAAGGTAATTTCTAACTGTTTCATTAATTTTAAGTCATATAATTTTAAACTTATCAAAATGACACAAAAAATTCTGATACTGATAAATGATGCTCCCTATGGAACAGAAAAGGCATATAATGCCCTGCGACTGGCAATGCAACTCGGAAAAGACCATGCTGATACAGGCATTAGGGTATTTTTAATGGCAGATGCCGCAAATTGCGCTTTGGCAAATCAAAATACGCCCAATGGATATTATAATATCGAAAGAATGATAAAATCAGTTATCACCAAAGGGGGGAAAGTTAAAATATGTGGCAGTTGTGCTGAAGCCAGAGGTTTAAAGAGTGCTCAGTTAATAGATGGGACAGAGATAAGCACGATGGCTGAACTCGCAAATTGGGTTGTGGATAGCGATAAGGTGTTGACATTTTAAGCCAACCGAATAGTGAAACACAATATTAATTAACATGGATAATATCGAAAAAAAATGAAAATATATCTACAAAACCGGTGCAGTAACCACAATAATAGTACTATGTGGGATTGCCCTTGATATGGTGGTTGGTTTTGTAAAAGGTGGAGATGTGACAGCACTCCCTCAAACCGCCAATACCGCTTTGACAATGCTTGATTTGAGCCGCAAATTTTATAATGCATCATCCGAAGAACAAAGATTGCTTCTTTCAGCAGCGGGAGAAGCAATGTGAACCAAAGGAGCTCATGGAAGTTCTGGCGTTTTCATTGGTTTTGCAATGATCCCATTTGCAAATGCTTTAATGTCAGGTGTTATGTTAATTGAAAAAGTCTTCAATCGTTTAGCCTCATATTTTGGTTTGCTTGGTAATTCACTAATGGTAATCTATGTCGTTCTGGTGACTTTTATCCCAGCAGTTGAAAAACTGGCACTGGCATTTGCAATGCCGGCAGGACTTTTGGTTATGGCCTGGATGATTTTGTTTACTGTAAAATTGTTTAAAATCAGTAAAGTAAAATAGAATTGAGTCAGATACTTTTAACCACATTTTATGGAAATTAATGAAATAATCAAAAGCCGGTATTCCTGCAGGACATTTATTCAAACTTCATTAAAACCTGCCGATAAGAAAAATCTCGATAGTTTCATTATTGAAAATAGTAAAGGCTTAGGAGATGAGGCAATAAATTTCAGAATCATTGAAAAGGACGTTTCTGACAAGCAAATGAAACTTAACTATGGAATGATTCAGGGACATAATACCTATGTTTTGGGGACGTCAAAGTCTTCAGCCGATTCAAGAGTAAATTATGGATACCTCCTGGAGAAGGTTGTGCTTAAAGCCACTGAAATGGGCCTTGTAACGTGCTGGATTGGCTACTTTGATAAAAGTTTCTTTAATGAAATATCCATTGAAGACGGATTTGAAATACCAGGTATAATAATAGCCGGGTATTCTGAAGAGAAACAACCATATCTGGATAAATTTGTCAGATTCGCAATCAATGCTTCAAAAAGAACCAGATGGGACAAGCTGTTCTTCGACTACAAGTCGAAAACGCCTCTTAACCCTACACAAACAGGGAAGTATTCTGAATCATTGGAGATGGTAAGACTGGCACCATCATCCGGAAATACTCAACCCTGGAGAGTGTTCTTTGATGAAACTGAAAATGAATTTCACTTCTTTAAAAAACCGATAAGCAAAAGGTATGAGTCAAGAGGTTTGCATGATATTGACATGGGCATTGCCTTATCTCATTTCGAGCTGATGTCTTTACAAAATGATTTATCAGGGAAATGGCTTAAACATGCAAACGGAATTGTCAGAACAATGGATGATTTGCAGTACATAAGAACCTGGAAATGCGGTTAAACCAACCACCTCTTATCTGACTATCCTCTCTGAATTAATAGCTTGTCTGAATTTTATATATTCCTGAAATTTGCAGTTTAAAGGCTTCGGGATTGTAACAACGTGCCCGATATGGTTTAACACTAATTCAACCTATTCCGACACCTGGGGTGTCGACTTCCAGTAGCCCGGGTCTCGCCCCGGGAAGAGAGCACCACACATCATGTACAACCCTGGAGGGGTTGACTTCCAATTACATGCAAAATTCGAAGGCCACCCCTCCGGGGTCGGACTGGTATTATTGCCCCCCACCCCGGATGGGACCGGGGCTACTGGAAGGCCAGCCCTCAAGGCTGGAGATCCCGGCTACAGCCCATACCACGACGAACAAACATCCAGAAAATTACACAAAACATGACAGGTGCGTGTTGTGAATACACCAATTGGGACATTAATATCAGGAATTATCAGGATGAATTTTTCCCCCATCGGAATTATGGGAACATGCACTAAAGTAAGCTCATATTCTTAAACTGGTTTATTGGATTTAATAGCCAGGTTTTCAAGTTTGTTGAAGGAAGTGATCAATCCACGTATTACTGCCGAACTAAAACCCTGGTGCTCCATTTCATTTAATCCTGAAATGGTGATACCCTGGGGTGTGGTCACCCTGTCAATCTCCCCTTCGGGGTGGTTACTGGTTCCGATTATCAGACGGGTTGCACCTTTTATTGTCTGGGCTGCAATTAACTGCGCCATTTCCGAATCAAAACCGATTTCAATGCCCCCCTGTGACATGGCACGCATAAAACGGAGGGCAAAGGCAATACCACAGGCTCCAACAACAGTTGCGGCTCCCATCATGTCCTCAGTAATGATCATGGTTTTCCCCATTTTATCGAAAATGGACAGGATTCTTTCCTCAAGTTTTGATTCAGTGTTCCTAAAGGTGATGCAGGTCATGGATTCACAAATTTCAAGAGCGATATTTGGCATAATACGAAGTATGTGAATCTTGCCAAAAAATGATTCAATATCCTTAAAGGTGACACCGGTAATTGTTGAAATGATTATGTGACCCGGTGTCACATCATTTTTAATTTCTTCGGCAAGATTGCCAAATTGCTGTGGCTTAACCGACATCACGACTATTTCGGCTTGTTTTACTGCCTCATGGTTGTTATCGGTAACCAGGAAGCCCAGTTCTTTCAGATGAGCGATTCTCGGTTCCCGTTTTTCTGTGATCAGTATGTCATTATAGGTAAACTGCTTCGAGTTGATCAATCCTTTTGCCAGTGAGGTACCGATATTACCACCACCCAGAATGGCAATTTTAAACTTTCTCATATTCGATATTAATAACCCCTGAAAGGTAATCAAAAATTATACGAGTGAGTTTAAACTGGAAACTTGTTGGTTTACGTGTCATTTCTTCCTTTGGCTCAATATTTGCAATTTGCACTTATAGAAATAACATGGAACGCCATAGTGATGATCAGATTATTCCCTTAAGGCAATGAAAAACAAAATAAATTACCCCGCGTTTTTAGCGTTTGCCGCTGTTTCACTGTTACTTATATGCAACAGCATCGAAGCCCAGACGGTTTACCGTCCGGCCCCCCGACAGGCTCCCAGGTATTCAGGGATTTTCGATAATCCCAGGGCTAATCAGCCCCGGCAGTCGTACGGACCTTATGACCGTGGAGAGGCTCCCCGCCAGTACCTGAAGCTGGGAATCCATTTCGATCCTCTCCTCAGCTGGTTCACAACCCGGAGCTACGACGTCCGCAGTGACGGACCGGTGCCCGGATTCAGCTTCGGACTTACTTACAACAGCTACTTCGGCTCCAATTATTCGTTCTCTTCAGGTATAAGGATAATCAATGCCGGCGGACGGCTGATCTGCAACGAACCCACAAGCTTCGAGATAAGGAATTTTGACCGTGAAATAGTTATGGTTGATGCCTATGAACCAGTCATCTACAGGGTCAATTACATCAGCGTTCCGCTCGGTGTAAAACTCGAAACCGATCAGTTCGGTTATGGAAAAGTGTTCGCTGATCTCGGATTCGATCCGAAAATACTGGTTATTGGAACTGCAGCAATTCCTTCTCAGAACATCAGAAGCGACAACTCCATGGCCGAACTGAGAAAAATCAATCTCGGATATCACATAATGGCGGGCATCGAATACCCTCTTGGAACAGGCAATGACCTCATCATGGGCATTAGCTTTGAAAATAACTTCCTCGATGTCACCAGGGATATCGGAAACCAGCCATGGGACCTGGTATCCAATAAAATATTGTCATTCAGGATTGGTCTGGTATTCTGATCCTGACAAATAATAACTTACCTGGAATTTCCCTGAAATCTTAACGGTAAACTGAAATATACATCATGGATTATGGCACTGTCCGGTCTTTGGACCGGATTGTTCAACTGCCCGGGAAAAGGGTTTTACCAGAGTATTCCGGATCGCAGGTAAGGTTCACCTTCAGCTTCCGCCATCCTGCCTCATCACCTGGAGTTGGTATATGAGTGAGATGGACCTCGCAATTCCTGAGAAGTTTCAGGTTCTCAAGGGCCATCTTTGCAGCCGGGTTTGAAAGAGCGCTTATTCCGAGGACTATCAGGGTTTCGTCAACATCAAGACTGACCATCTTTCCTTCAAGGACTACTTTCTTAAGATGCATCACCGAGTCGATGATGGCTTCGGGAAGAAGATACATCCTGTCGGGAAGCCCTGCAAGATGCTTAGCGGCATTCAGGATAAGGCTCGAGGAGGCCTGAAGCAGGGAAGAACTTTTCCCGGTGATGATGGTTCCGTCGGCAAGTTCAATTGCTGCTCCGCTGAAGATGCCATTATTGCCCTTGCCTTTCTGTTCAGCATCCTTTGCCGCTTCTCTTGCAGGACAGACAACCTTCCGGTCCTCGGGCCTGGCGCCGGCCCTTTTCATAATTGCCTTTATCCGGTCGACCGTATCCTTTTCCACTAGTCCCATTGCATACTCCACGGTGCACCTGAAATAACGCCGTATTATCTCCTGATGCGAAGCCTCCCTTATGATGTCATCATTTACTATACCCGAACTGGCCCGGTTTACACCCATATCGGTGGGCGACTGATACATCGATTCGCCTCCGGTGATCTTTTCAAGGATCCTTTTCAGGAGGAAAAATGCCTCAATGTCGCGGTTATAATTGACTGTCTTTACATTATATGCTTTAAGATGATGCTCGTCGATCAGAACCCTGTCCTCCAGATCGACCGTTGCAGCTTCATAGGCAAGGTTTACCATATGATCGACAGGAAGATCCCATATAGGGAAGGTCTCAAACTTTGCATATCCGGCCTTGACTCCCATTTTGTATTCATGATAGAGATTGCACAGGCAGGTGGCCAGCTTTCCGCTCCCCGGNNCAGCTTGTTCCTGAAGGCTTTAGCGGGCGACTGATTCTGGTAGCGGGTAATAACCACCGCACTGATATCCAGCCCCCACTCCCTGAAATCATCTATCGTCTTCAGTGCATCGACATCATAGGCTATTCCGAAATCGGCCCTTATCTTCTTCCTTTCAATGGCTCCGGCATGGATGCAGAGAATTACATCGATCTTATCCTTCAGCTTCTGAAGAAGCCTCATTTTAACATTAGGGTCAAAGCCCGGAAGAACCCTTGCCGCATGGTAGTCATACAAGATCTTGCCGCCAAACTCAAGATAGAGCCTCTGGTTAAACCTGCTTACCCTTTCAAGAATTGCAGCTGTCTGCTCATTCAGGTATTTCTCATTGTCGAATCCTATGCGGCCTTCCGCTGTCATTTTATACTCCCGTAAATTAAGTGTCCGGATTTTATTTTAAGGTTCCAATATTAGGTATTTTTCCCTCCGCTCCGTCCTTTCTTTAAGTAAAATTGAAAAATAATCCCTCCGGAATTTTGCTGCGTATTATTCTTTTTCGCCTTCTCCATCCGGCTTTGTTGAATATGTGAATCCCTTCTCCGAAGCATTCATTACCAGCACCCTTAAGATAATAAGGTTTGCGAGTATTGCTTCAGCCCGGTAGGCACTAATGCCTGATATCTTCCTGAACTTCGACAGGGTTATCGACCCGTTCTTTTGCAGGTATTCCATCAGGGTATTCTCCGCCTTGCTGAACTTCACAAGCACTCCCGAAACCTTCTTCTCCTTTTTCCATATCTGAAGCAGTACCCTGTTCGCTGCAAGGTTCTGATCCAGATGCCTGAAGTATGAAATCCACCTGCCCTCCTCATTCATTGCCTTATAAGGCTTTTTGCTGCCCTTGCTTACCTCAACCTCAAGAACGGTCTTGCCCCCCAGGGTGTGCTGCTTTATCGAATAATCCACCTCGGGCCTGCAGAATAGCTGTGCTGCGGTGTCGACCATATAGATCTCCTCATCCGACCTGATCCCGGCAATGCTCCCGTTATCACGAACTCCTATCAGCAGTATTCCTCCCGCGGTATTTGCAAAGGCAGAAAGAGTCCTGGCAATCTTCCGGCTGTCAGATACGCAGTACTTGAAATCAAGCCGCTGATTCTCCCCTTCTTCTATAAGTTCTCTTATATACCTGTCCATGATGCTTGTTTTCCTGCAAAGGGCAGTTACAATTTATAAACATTCACAAGAACTTCAACCTTATTCCGGATTTTATTTTCCATCCTGTTTTTCATTCATTTCTTTAATTATTACAGTCTAAATATCACATATTATTAAATATTTCTGCCCTTTTGCTTTTATATTAAAACTTTGATGCTATATTTGCCTTATAAATTATAACCAAACGGGTTTATGATAAGTGAACAGACAAGTACTAAGGTGGAGGCCTGCAAGGATATGCTGAGAACGGAAGAGGCGATTTTTTTCATTAAGGATTATTTCGGGAAGAAGCTGGCTGCCGCTCTCAACCTTGTCAATGTTTCGGCACCTGTTGCCGTGCTTGACGGTACAGGCATTAACGATGATCTTAATGGCGTGGAAAAACCCGTCAGCTTTCCGGTGAAAGGCATCAGGGATCAGAAAGCCGTGATCGTTCAGTCGCTTGCTAAATGGAAACGCATAAGGCTTAAGGAATACAATATTGAACCCGGTAAGGGACTTCTCACAGATATGCGAGCCATACGGCCTTCAGAAGAGCTGAGCCCTATCCATTCGGTTTATGTTGATCAGTGGGACTGGGAAAAGCGTATCACTCCTTCCCAGAGAAATATCGAGTACCTGAAGCAGGCAGTCATGGCAATCTACCAGGCCCTGAGAGCTACGGAAAGGGCTCTTTTCGAGTTGCATCCGGAGTATGTCCCCGTTCTTCCTGAAAACATCTATTTCATTCATGCCGAGGAACTTCTTAGGGAGTTCCCGGATCTGACTCCAAAGCAGCGTGAAATGGAGATCGCCAGGATCTTCGGCGCTGTCTTTATCATCGGTATAGGTGCCGCCCTTAGCAATGGGGAACCGCACGACGGCAGGGCCCCGGATTATGCNNCCAACGAGGATGACTACAAGGGACTTAACGGTGATATTATTGTCTGGAATCCTGTAATTGAAAGACCTTTTGAGCTTTCTTCAATGGGAATAAGGGTGAACGAGGAAGCAATGGAACGTCAGCTCCTTATCCAGGGGTGCACTGAACGAAGAAACCTGCTTTTCCACAGCATGCTGCTGAACCATGAGCTTCCCCTGAGCATCGGAGGTGGAGTCGGTCAATCGAGGGTATGCATGTTCCTGCTGAGAAAAAAACATATCGGGGAAGTCCAGTCCAGCATCTGGCCGGAGTCGGTAAGGAATAACGGAGGGGGACTGAGGCTGTTGTGAGGCATGAGGCGTGAGGCAGAAGTTGGCAGTAGGCAGTTGGCTGTAATCCAAGAGCTGGTTTTTACGAAAATTCACGAATTTTTATCGAATAACAATANNTCGATAATTTTTTTACCCAAAACGATATCCTTTTCAGCTATTTAGCCCCGTCAGGGGCGTCATGATATAGAGCGGGGCATCGCGCCGTTTAAGGTACTTATGCAACACCCACCCCTCCCAGGGGGGAATCTGTTTTGACCATAATTCAATAATCCGTCCCCGACCTCCCTCTTACTCTGTTTCAGGGTGGGGTGAAGAAAAATATATGCCCCTTTATATCTATTTCTTCTTTTTTTAATCCCCTCTTTTTTAGGAATTTAATTCTTCATCTTTACTTTTCTTCCAATAAAACTGCTTGATTTATACCTGTTTCCGGCTGATTTTGACTATCTTTACAAATAGCGGCTGTTCTGAAGCCCCGATACTGCTTGTTATTCCTTTAAATATTTGAAGATGGAGAATGAGGAAAAAATTTTTTACACACCCAGAAGATACAACACCATAGAACTGTGGAAGGATGTCACCGAACAGCAATGGAATGATCCCTCCTGGCAGCTGAAACATTCGATACGCGACATTGAAGATCTTAAAAAAGTAATTAAGCTGAATGATTACCAGGCGGAAGAAATCGCCAGAACTCTTTCCGAACTGAAGAGCCAGGGCAAGGAACCCATGCGGATAACTCCCTATTACGCCTCTCTGATGCAGGAAGACCCCTTCCACCCCGTAATGGCACATGGGGAAAAGCAATACAAAAGACTTGACCCGATTTTCTGGCAGAGCGTCCCGACTCCTGCAAACCTGCTGTTTCCGGATACCGGTCTCGAAGCTGCCATGAGCGAGGGCTCCAGAAGCTTCGGTGCAGCATACCAGAGATATCCCAACAGAATTGCCCTTTTTGTGGCCGAAAATACAAGCTGCGCCTCTTACTGCGTCCATTGCCAGAGAGCCAAATCGCTCGATTCATCGGTCGATGTCAATCTGAAAGAAGTTCAGAAAGGTTTGTTCTATATCGGTTACAACAAGAATATCAATGAGGTGCTCGTAACCGGCGGCGACGCTCTTAGAGTAAGCAAAAAAAGACTGGCCTATATTCTTGAGGAACTCAGCAAAATAGATCATCTCAGGGTGATAAGGATCGCAACCCGTGTACCGGTGGTAATGCCGATGGGTGTCACCGACGAACTCCTCGATCTTATCAACAAATCGGCTAACAGGTTCACCAGGGGTCCTGAAAAATATGTGTACTTCATGACGCACATCAATCATTATCAGGAAATTACAACCGACCTCGCTGCAGCGGTCAAAAGGATCCGGAATCATGGATTCACAATAAGGAACCAGACAGTCCTGCTAAACCATGTCAACGATTTTTACAAGTCTCTTGCCGAGACATTCAGAAGGATGTTCTGGATAGGTGTTCATCCCTATTACCTCCTTCAGTGCCACAAGGAAAAGGGAATAGTCCATTTCATCACTCCTATCCAGGTCGGGAAAATATATATGAAACATCTCCAGGGATGGATATCCGGCGTCACTGTACCAAGATACGCGGCAAACATCGAGGGGGGTGGCGGAAAGGTACTTTTGATGCCTTCCGGCCATGATACCCTCAACCTCGATCGTGAAATAGATGAGAAGATATCTGAGAGTTTCGCAAATGTTATGACATGGGATGACAAAAAACTTCTGAAATATGAGGCCCTCGGCAGAACCACCCGTGAAGAATTCGAGGCTGCCGTGAAAATAATGGATGCCTTCATCGGAAGAAAAGGCGTTTTCCTTCCCAGGCTCATAATCATTGACAGTGAAGGTAACCATATCGAGACAACCAACAGGACAAAACTCCCCGTTCTGGAAAAAATGAAGAAAGCAAACCTCCTGGGTTATGAACTCAATGATGGAGGAATGCCCCTGACCAATCCGGCTGTGATATCGGATGAACTGGAGAAATTGTTTAATGATTCAGAATTTGCCAGCGGAAGTAAAGACTGAATGAAATCCTGCATCAGGGGAGGCTTCCGTCCGGCTCACTTTTTGTAGCGCTCGTCCTTCTTCCTGAGCGACAGAAATCCTTCAGGCATCGGTGATTTCACAAGTATCGTCTTTCCGCTTTCCGGATGAGGAAATGAGAGAGAAAATGCATGCAGCCTGACCCTGCGGCGGAATTCATCCGACGCTCCGTATTTCCTGTCTCCAATGATCGGACATCCTATATCGGAGAGATGAACCCTGATCTGATTTTTCCTTCCGGTCTCGGTGCTTACATCCAGAAGTGCATGATCAACGATCCTTCTGATTACCTTGTAATGGGTGATTGAAAATTTCGCATTTTCAGGATTCTTTGTCGAGTGAACTTTCTGCGAACGGTCCTCAACAAGCCAGCTTTTGATGGTGTCTTCGTCCTTTTCAGGCAGTCCCTCCACCAGGGCATAATAGTGTTTTTCAGTCCGTTCCCAGTTCTCCTTGATGATCTCCATGGTCTCACTGTTCTTTGCGAACAGCAGGACTCCCGACACTTCCTTATCGAGCCGGTGCACCACATGAGCCCTGAATTTTCCCTTGCTCTGCTTATCCAGAAACTCCGAAACTATATTCTGGATGCTCAGGCTGCCGTCGGTGCTTGAGGTCGGCCTTCCGGGAGGCTTGTCGACAACAATGACGTATCCGTCCTCATACAGTACCGGAAAAGGAAGCCCTGCCCTGGCTGCATTACCGGCCTGACGGTTCACCTCTACAATATCTCCCGGCTTCAGCGGTGCTGCAAAATATGTTACCGGCTTGTCATTTACACGGATGGTCTCCCCCTGCAACAGTTTCTTTATCCTGGTCCGGGGCGAGTCGGGAAAGAGTTCCCTGAGATACTCCATCAGCGTAACCGCTTTTTCTACCTTGCTTTTCAATACCGGATATCTGTTTACATTACAAAGGCAAAGGTAATGTTTTGATCTGATCCGCGTTATATTCTTATCTTTATCCCTGCAACCCACCAGCAGATGAAGATAAGGCATATTCCGGTCCTCGCGGCTTTCTTCCTTTCAGCCTTTCAGATTTCAGCCCAGCAGGCCGGCTGTCCTGACCGCCTGGCTGTAAACTACGACCCGGAAGCCATTGTCAACGACGGCAGCTGCAGATACAATCCGGCCAATATTGCGCCGCTGGGCAGCCTTAACCTCGACGCGGAAATCTCTGAAACATCGGGACTTATATTCCGGGATAACATGTTCTGGACTCACAACGACAATACTGATATCAACCTCTATGCCCTTGACACGCTCTACGGAAAGGTAATAAGACCGTATCCGCTGACCGGTCTTACAAACACCGACTGGGAAGAGATAACCCAGGATGAGAATTATATCTACATAGGAGATTTCGGCAACAATTCGGGCAACCGCACCGACCTGAAAGTCTACAGAGTTGCAAGGCAAAGCATCCCCGGCAACACGCTTCAGTTCGATTCAATTTGCTTTTCATACCCCGAACAGGTTGATTTTGATTCAGAGTCCTATGATTCGGATTTCGACTGCGAAGCTTTTATCGTATCGGGCGACAGCCTCTATCTTTTCACCAAGTGCTGGGCAAGCAACACGACCACGCTTTACTCCGTACCGAAAAGCCCCGGAACCTGGGATGCAAAAATGAGGTCGTCACTCAATGTAAACGGCCTCATAACCGGCGCCGTTTATATCGGGGAGAAAAGGGTAATTGTCCTCACCGGGTACAGCGAAAAACTAAAACCATTCCTTTACATGCTGTACGACTTTACCGGCACCGGGTTCTTCGACGGCAACAAGCGGAAAATTGACCTGCTTCTCCCTTACCACCAGGTGGAGGCCATAACCACCACAAGCGGCACGCGGTTCTTCATAACAAACGAGGCCTTTTCATATGAGCCCCTGATTAAGAACCGCCAGAAAATTCATCTGGTTGACCTCAGGAGCTTTCTGGGCGATTACCTTGGACTTTCCGTACCCGTTCCTGATAACCTCAACAGTTTCATAATCTCCCCCAATCCCACAAATGAATATATACTCGTCCAGAGTCTACCTGAACTGATTCCGGCAGATTATTTCCTGATAAACATATCAGGACAGATTGTGAAATCGGGGGAACTTGAATCCGACAGCTCGGTGGTTAATCTGTCAGATCTCAGTTCGGGAATTTATTTCCTGAGGATCGGGACGGAAAAACGGCACGCCTATAAAATTGTAAAGGAATAGTTTTATTTGTCAAAAAACGGT
>DNOQ01000593.1 GCA_003501665.1 Bacteroidales bacterium
GGCATTCCGGGAATCGGTGACGAGAGTGATATCTCTATACAGCAGGCTCCGCAATCCGGACGACACTCCATAATATTAACAAGATAAAAGACAAAAGTAAAAAGATAAGAGTTATATCACAAGGATCAGCAAAAACTTCCATGTCTCTAAATCTTTGCACCATCGCGCTGCTGTGCTGTTGCGCCGCTCCACCGTTATGTCCCTCCCCCATTGTGCCTCTGTGCCATTGTGCTCCTGAGCCTTTGCACCATTATTTATTTCTTACTACATTTACCGAAATATCAAGCTGATGCGAATAGATATTCTTTCTGTCTGCCCGGAACTGCTCGAAAGCCCTTTGAACTATTCGATTGTAAAACGTGCCAGAGATAAAGGACTGGTTGATATTAATGTCATTAACCTGCACGATTTTGCAAAAGATAAATACCGGAGTGTCGATGATTATGCATTCGGAGGAGGGGCAGGAATGGTTCTTATGATAGAACCGGTTTTCAAAGCTATCGAAAAACTGAAAAGTGAAAGGGATTATGATGAAATAATTTACACCTCTCCCGATGGTGAGAAATTCGATCAGAAAATCGCAAACCGGCTCTCTCTTAAAAACAATATTATTATTCTGGCCGGTCATTTTAAAGGAGTGGATCAACGGATAAGGGACTACCTTATATCCACTGAAATATCTGTTGGTGATTATGTCCTCTCGGGAGGAGAACTGCCTGCTGCCATTATTACTGATGCAATCGTCAGACTTTTACCGGGAGCCATTTCGGACGAACAATCAGCCCTCTCCGACTCTTTTCAGGACGATCTTCTTGCTCCCCCTGTATATACGCGGCCTGCCGATTTCAATAGCTGGAAAGTCCCTGATGTTCTTCTTTCGGGAAATGCGGCTGAAATTGAAAAATGGCGGCATGAGCAGTCTGTTATCAAAACAAATAAACTCAGACCCGATCTTGCTGATAATGAAGAATAGAATAATTAAAATAAATGGATTGATTCTGATCTGTTTTGCATTTTTCCTTTCATCCTGCAATAAAACACATCAGACGGATTATCTGAAAGTCGGATTTATAAATCCCCCTGATTCTTCACGTCCTGGAGTATATTGGTATTTCATGGATGGAAACATTGAAAGGAAAGCAATTACAGCCGACCTTGAATCAATGAAGGAAGAAGGTATTGGTTATGTTGTCTTTCTGGAAGTCAATGTCGGAGTACCAAGAGGAAAGGTTGATTTCTTAAGTGAAGAATGGCAGGAACTGTTCAAACATGCCGTAAGGGAATCTGAAAGACTTGGAATAAGAATTATTCTGGGATCGGGACCTGGCTGGGCAGGAAGCGGCGGTCCATGGGTAACTCCCGCGCAGTCGATGCTTCATCTTGTTGCATGCGATACAACGGTACAAGGTCCGGCTCTCTTTAATGCAGCTCTTCCGGTGCCGGAGCCCAAAAGGCCATTTTTTGGCGAAAACAGCCTCACCCCCGATCTTAAGAAACTGCGAGATGATTGGTACGAGGATATTTTTATTCTTGCCTTTCCCACACCGGTCAACCCTGAAATAATCCCGATGATTGATGAGAAAGCTCTTTATTACCGCGCTCCGTTTACATCACAAGCCGGAGTATTACCTTTTCTGCCTGCTTCAGTTCCGTACGAATTGACCGGAGGCTCTGTAATTGATCAGAAAAAGATCATTGACATTTCAGACAAACTTGATGCGGATGGTATGCTGAAATGGGATATACCGCGGGGCAGATGGACAATAATGAGATTTGTAACAAGAAATAACGGAGCAGTGACCCGACCTGCACCTATGCCCGGACTCGGATTTGAATGTGACAAATTTGACACTGCTTCTTTTAATGCACATTATGAAGCTTATGTGGGTAAACTGATAGAAAAAACGCAACCGGAAAAAGCAAAGTCAGAAGGAGGCTGGACAATGATCCATATCGACAGCTGGGAAATGGGAGCCCAGAACTGGAGTCCTTATTTCAGAGAGGAATTTATCAAAAGGCGTGGTTATGATCCAAAACCATTTCTCCCTGCATATACCGGACTTGTAATAGATAATACTGAAGTTACTGAACGGTTCCTATGGGATATCCGTCAGACTTCTTCGGAACTTATAGTGGAAAATCATGCCGGACACTTTAAAACACTTGGAAAAAGGAATAATTTCAGGCTTTCCATAGAGCCTTATGATATGAATCCCGCGGCAGATCTTGATCTCGGAATGGTGGCTGACATTCCAATGTGTGAGTTCTGGAGTGAAGGATATGGGTTCAATTCAGCATTCAGCTGCATAGAGAGTACATCAATTGCCCATGTAAAAGGAGCCCCCGTTGTGGCTGCTGAAGCATTTACCGCCGATAGTCATGAAGCCTGGAAACAGTATCCCGGCAGCATGAAAAATCAGGGAGACTGGGCTTTCAGCATGGGAATCAACCGCCTGTTCTACCATACTTTTGCTCATAAACCCTATGATGACAAGTATCGTCCGGGAATGACAATGGGACCTTACGGGGTTCACTGGGACAGGGGTCAGACATGGTGGCCAATGGCGGATGAATACCACAGATATATCTCCCGGTGTCAGTATATGCTTTCGCAGGGCAAAGCCGTTGCCGATATTTTGTATCTGGCAGCCGAAGGAGCTCCTCATGTTTTCAGACCTCCATCCACAGCACTTGAGGGTTCAGTCTTCCTGCCAGATAAAAAGAGTTATTCATTTGACGGATGTTCGCCTCTTTACCTCATTAAAAATGCAAAAATCAAAGATAGTCTGATCACATTCCCGGGAGGAGGATCATACAGGATACTGGTACTGCCGGATATCAATACCATGACCCCGG
The DNA here is from genome assembly GCA_003501665.1 of Bacteroidales bacterium. Taxonomy (GTDB): domain Bacteria; phylum Bacteroidota; class Bacteroidia; order Bacteroidales; family VadinHA17; genus LD21. The sequence goes on from DNOQ01000593.1 coordinate 2,857, forward strand.
AATTGCTCAGGAAGATCAAATCTCTCGCTGAGGCCGGAGCAGTAATTGCAGGTAATCCCCCGGTAAGATCGCCGTCTCTTTCAGGTTTTCCGGACTGTGATGAACAAGTGGCAGCAATGGCGAAGGAATTATGGGGTAATAATAAAATCCCCACAGGAATTTTATTACATAACTTTGGCAAAGGTAAAATCTGGTGGGGAAAAGGCCTGGTAAATAAAAACAAAGGCATCCGTAACAATCCTGATTCACTGACACTTTATCCCGATTTTGCTCTTACCGACTCCATACTTGCTATTGCTGGAATCAAGCCTGACTTTAAAGCTTCCGGAAATATTCGTTATACACACCGGTCTCTGCCAGATTGTGAAATCTACTTTATTTCCAATAAAACAGATTCTACAGTAACGGATACATGTTATTTCCGCGACGGTACCCGGTATGCTGAACTTTGGGATGCTGTTACCGGGGAAATAAGACCGCTGAATATATCATTCAACGATGATGGAGTGGCAGGGGCCGGTATTAAACTTGAATCATATCAGAGTTACTTCGTTCTTTTCTATAAGACTTCAAAATCAAAAAAAACAAAAGAATCCAGCCGGCAATTCCTTACCGAAAAGCATATTCTGACTACACTCAACTGGCAGTGGGAGGTGGATTTTGATACATCCCGGAAAGGACCAGGGGTAGTTCATTTTGAAAACCTTGATGACTGGACAGGCAGACCGGAGGATGGAATCAGACACTATTCCGGAACAGCAGTCTATTCAAAGAGATTCGATCTGCCCGAATCTGCCGGATCTGTCCGTAATCAGGAAATTTATCTTAACCTGGGTCATGTAAAAAACATTGCCAGAGTAAAGCTCAACAATCAGGTTGCCGGCACTGTCTGGACTTCCCCATGGCAGGTCAGAATCACAGGAATGCTAAAAAACAAAAATAATATTCTTGAAATAGAAGTTGCAAACTTATGGATCAACAGGCTTATAGGTGATGAGGCAGAACCATGGGACGGTATTAAAGAAGGCAAATGGCCTGAATGGTACCTGAATGGAACCCAAAGGCCAACCAACCGGTATACCTTTACAACACACCGGTATTATAAA
>DNOQ01000590.1:0-12024 GCA_003501665.1 Bacteroidales bacterium
GGATCGCTTCTGGATATCGGGATCTATCCGGTAATTGATGCTCTGACATTCCTTGGCAACCCTGCAGGAATAAAAGCCGCTGCTGTATTCGGACAGACGGGTTCGGAAGAATCCCTGAGTGTTATCTTTACCTACCGCGACGGTAAAATGGCTTCTCTTTACAGTTCTTTCAGAACTTCAATAGGAATTGGCTGTGAGATATATTGTGAAAAAGGTAATCTTACCGTTTCGAGAGGAAGGGATATGAACCAGAGATTAGTACTTTCCCTTCACGGAAAGGAAAAAGAAGAATTCGTTTTCAGCCCGCCTGCCATGGGTTACCACTGGGAAGCAGAAGAGGTTATGAAATGCCTCGACGAAGGCAGGATTGAAAGCCCGGTTGTCCCGCTTTCTTTCAGTTATAATCTGATAAAAACACTTGACCGTATCAGGAAAGTTGCCGGAATAGTCTTCCCCGGAAGAGAATAAAAATGTCAGAAGAAGAGCATATTCCCCTTGCTGAAGAATCATTTTACAAAAAGAAGTTCCTTCTGAGCCTTATTATCCCGGGGATATTTGTATTTCTGATGTGGTTAGTCAAAATAATTGAAATACTGTTTGAATCAGATTTCTCTTTATTGGGAATTTATCCTTTATCATTCAAAGGATTGCCTGGTATCATATTTTCCCCTTTCATCCACGAAGATTTCCGGCACCTGTTTAATAATTCAATCCCTCTCCTGATGCTATCAACAGCGCTTTTCTACTTCTATTCCGAAATAGCCCTTAAGATTTTTTACCTGACTTATATTATGACCGGTTTACTGGTCTGGCTGGGAGGCAGGGAAGCATGGCACATCGGGGCCAGCGGACTTGTCTACAGCATGGCATCATTCCTCTTCTTCAGCGGTATATTAAGGAAATACTACAGACTTGTGGCTCTTTCACTGCTTATTGTATTTCTATATGGACAAATGGTATGGGGATTATTCCCCGGCCTTTACAAAAATATCTCATGGGAATCACACATGCTCGGATTTATTTCGGGTATTTTTCTGGCAGTCATCTACAGGGATGAAGGGCCTCAGAGTCCGGTTTATGATTGGATGGAGGAGGAGGAGGTTTGAGAGGTGAGAGGTGAGAGGTGAGTAGTGAGTTGTGAGTTGTGAGTTGTGAGTGAGTTTTTCATTAACTTTATCGGGTATTTTATTCTGATATTATAAATGATCAATATTGATTTTAAACTCAATGCGGGAGATCTGTCCGGGAAGCTTAAAAGGTTCTGGGAGATTTCCGGCCGTAAGATTGACTTTATCGAAAAACATTATGATGAATCCCGGGGGTCTCCTGTATTTACGGTAAATGGTAAATATTCCACAAGGGGCTGGACAGAATGGACCCAGGGATTTCAGTACGGATCTGCTGTTCTCCAGTATGACGCTACCGGAAACATGAATATGCTCGGATATTCTAAGAAGAAGATCATAGAAAAGATGGCACCTCATATCAGTCATACAGGTGTTCATGATCACGGTTTCAACAATGTCAGTACATACGGAAACCTTCTGCGTCTCATGAACGAGGGTAAAATTCCATTTAATGACTGGGAAAAGAATTTCTATGAACTGGCCCTTAAAATATCAGGAGCCGTGCAGGCATCCAGATGGACCCCAATTAAAGGGGGTGGTTTTATTCATTCATTCAACGGAGGCCATTCATTATTTGTGGATACCATAAGATCGTGCCGGGCATTGATCCTGAGCCACCGTCTTGGCCATGTGCTCCAGGGAGAAGGTGATGTTAAGATCAGCCTGCTTGAACGTGCCCTGGAACATATAAAAGCCACTGCTAAATACTCGGTCTTTTATGGCGAAGGGAGGGATATCTATGATACAGAACCGGGCCGGACCGCACATGAGTCAGTTTTTAACGTTAAAGACGGTAACTTCCGGTGCCCTAATTCACAACAGGGCTTTTCGGGTTTTACTACATGGACACGGGGCCTTGCCTGGGCAATGTGCGGTTTCGCCGAACAACTTGAATGGATCGATACTTGTGGTGAAAATGAGTTAGAATCATGGGGAGGTCAGAAATTTCTTGCCGGCATCATAAGCAAAGCTGCCGGGGTGACAAGTGATTTTTATATAAAAAACAGTCCGTCGGATGGTATACCATACTGGGATACCGGAGCTCCGGGGCTTGTTTATCTGAAAGATTACCTTAACAGACCCGCGGATCCTTATAATGATTTTGAGCCGGTTGACAGTTCTGCCGCCGCCATTGCTGCACAGGGATTGCTGCGCCTGGGGAATTTTATGAAGGAAAAAGGAAATATCCATCCCGAAAACGTTTACTGGCAGGCCGGACTCAAAGTGCTCGATACTCTCCTGGATGAACCCTACTTAAGCACTAATAATGACCATCAGGGTCTGCTCCTGCATTCGATATACCACAGACCTAACGGATGGGATTATAAACCTGAAGGAAGTAAAATACCTTATGGCGAATCGAGTATGTGGGGCGATTATCATATACGGGAAGCCTGTCTTCTTCTTCAGAGAATAATCAACAAAGAGACTCCTTATAATTATTTCCAATATATCCAATGAGCTCAATTCCACTCACAGATCTCCAAAGGCTTTGTATTCATACAATAACCACAAAGCCGTGGAATATTGAAGAAGCCGCCGGTTATTATTCTTCAAATGGTGTTAAAGGCATAACTGTCTGGCGTGATGCACTGACCGGCCGCAATATTAACAAAACCGGGGAAATGTTGCGTAACCATGGCCTTGAAATAGTGTCTCTGTGCAGAGGAGGATTTTTTCCATCAAAAGAGCGTTCAAAAAGAGATCTGGCAATTGCTGACAATCGTAAAGCTATTGAAGAGGCTTATGAACTTGGAACAAATATTATAGTTCTTGTTTGTGGCGCTGATCCTTCCCTGTCGCTTGAAGATTCACGAAAACAGATTCATGAAGGTATTGCATCAGTTCTTCCCGACGCCGAAGCTGCAGGGATCAGACTTGCTATTGAACCCCTTCATCCAATGTATGCCGATACCCGCTCAGCTATTAATACCCTTGCACAGGCAAATGATCTTGCAGAGATCCTTAACAGTCCGAATGCAGGAGTGGCAGTTGATGTATATCATGTCTGGTGGGATCCAAATCTGGAAAAGGAAATAAAACGCGCCGGGAAGAACGGATCTATTTTTGCATTTCATGTATGCGACTGGAAATCACCAACTGTTGATTTGCTTAACGACCGCGGTCTGATGGGTGAAGGATGCATTCCCCTGAGGAAAATACGATCATTGGTCGAGACCGCCGGATTCAGTGGATTCATTGAAGTCGAAATATTTTCAAATATTTACTGGAAACATGACCAGTCGGTTTTCCTTCAAAATATAATTTCAGCCTATAAAAAATATGTCTAAGAATTCAAGTTTTAATATCAACTGTTATGAAACAGCATAAAGTCGGAATAATAATGAATGGAGTTACTGGCCGAATGGGAACCAACCAGCATTTACTCCGGTCAATAGTTGAGATAATCAAACAGGGAGGCGTTAAATGTGCCCCGGGGGAAACAATTATGCCGGATGCTGTACTTGTGGGTCGTGACGAGTTAAAGCTTAAAAAACTCTGTTCAATTTCAGGAATAACTAAAATGAGTACAGATCTTGATGAGGTATTAAAAGATAAAGGTTACACGGTTTATTTTGATGCACAGACAACAGGGATAAGAGCGGAATCAGTCAGAAAAGCGATAAAGGCCGGCAAACACATTTATTGTGAAAAACCGGTTGCCATGAATACCGCCGTAGCACTTGAACTGCACGAATTATGCCGGAATGCAGGACTGAAAAACGGTGTTGTCCAGGATAAACTCTGGCTTCCCGGAATAATCAAGCTTAAACGCCTTATTGAAATGGGCTTTTTCGGAAGGATTCTTTCAATCAGGGGAGAGTTCGGTTACTGGGTCTTTGAGGGAGAGACAATATCTGCCCAGCGACCTTCCTGGAATTACCGCAAGGAGGATGACGGAGGTATTATCCTTGATATGCTGTGCCACTGGAGATATGTTCTGGATAATGTTTTCGCGAGGGTCAGGGCTGTTTCATGCCTTGGTGCAACTCATATCGAAAAGAGATTTGATGAGAATGGAGCTCCATATAAATGTACTGCCGACGATGCCGCATATGCAACATTTGAACTTGAGAACGGCATCATTGCACATTTTAATTCTTCCTGGGCAGTCAGGGTCCGTCGTGACGATCTTCTGACTCTCCAGGTTGACGGTACAAAAGGATCTGCAGTTGCAGGTCTTCGGGAATGTTATATTCAGCATTATGGCAATACCCCAAAACCTGTATGGAATCCTGATATACCACAATCCATTAATTTTTTCGAAGGATGGTCAAAAGTTCCGGAACAGGAACTGTATGAAAATGCTTTCAAGGCACAATGGGAACTCTTCCTGAAGCATATTGTAAAAGATGAACCTTTCCCCTGGAACCTGTATGAAGGAGCAAAAGGAGTTCAGCTTGCCGAAAAAGGAATGGAAAGCTGGAAAGAACGAAGATGGATCTCCATTCCCGAGCTATAAAAAAGATATTTGATCATGGTTGTGGCAATTCATTCAAATTATTACCTTTAACCCCTGATAACCATAAAACCTACTAAATTTTTTCAGGATGAATAATAGACCTGTAGCAATTATTACAGGAGCAAGCAGGGGAATTGGGAGGGCTATTGCAATTTCTCTGGCAACTGAAGGATTCGATATTGCTGCAATAGCCCGTACCGTGGATAGCGAAGGTATGGAAATACTTGGCAGGGAGGTCGCTGAAAGAAAAGCCGAGTTTTTTCCGGTGGGACTTGATATAGCCTGTACCGGCTGTCAGACAGAAGTAGTTACAAATATCCTTGAAAGATACGGAAGGATAGATTTACTGGTAAACAATGCAGGTGTGGCTCCTCTTAAACGTAATGACCTTCTCGACATGACAGAAGAAAGTTATGAAAGAGTGATGAATATTAACCTCAAAGGACCTGTCTTTTTCGCACAGAAAGTTGCCAGGGAAATGATGTATCTCAGGCAGCAAATACCTGATTTTAATCCTATTATTATTTTTATTTCATCAATTTCATCAACCCGGACATCAGTTAACCGTGCAGAATATTGCATTTCCAAGGCAGGATTAAGTATGGCTGCCTCCGTTTTCGCCGACAGATTGTCAGCCGATAATATAAGGGTTTTCGAAGTACGTCCGGGTATTATAAAGACCGATATGACAGCCAGGGTAAAAGATACTTACGATAAGCTGATCGCAGGATGGTATGGTCCCGCAAAAGCGATGGGGATTATCCCGAAGATATTGGTAAAGCGGTGGCTTCACTTGCGCGTGGCGACTGGGATTTTTCAACCGGCGCAATATTTGATATCAGCGGAGGACTCAATATTTCGCGGCTGTAAAAACACCATGCATATCGTTTTTACGGGAATCCCCCCAGATTGAACAATCTTCAGTAACCTCGGTGATAGAACCATTTATGATGAGTTCAAGGTTAAGGTTAACCTGCTTGTAAAATTATATGAAAAATTATTCGGGAATTGCTATAATCTCAGTGTCACCTGATACAGCTTCAGGATTTAAAACCCTGAAGCTGTAATTATTTTTCTTCAGAAAATCTTCAGTAAAATCCCTGCACTCTTTACTGTGTGTTGCCACCAGCATTTTTGGACGTTCAGATGAGATCACTCCGGCCAGGTCATTAAGTACTACGATTTCTCCACCTTCAACATCAATTTTAATGAAATCAGGGACGGGCAGTGAACCTTCTTTTATCATTTTCCCAACCGAAACCTGGTTAACTTCCAGATTTCCTTTTCCTGAAACAAAACCGGTTGCCGAACCATGGTTATCATCAAACTGAACAAAGCCGTCATCCTGGCCGGCAGCTGCTTCTATAAGCGTTACATTCTGAAAATTATTTACTTTTATATGACTTCTGAAGAATTTTATATTCATCGGCCTTGGCTCAAATGCAAAAACCGGCCCGTTCCCTTTGTTTATTACTGCAGCTATTGAAGAATAGTATCCGATATGAGCCCCGATATCAAAGAATATACTGCCTTCTGTGAAATGTTCAAGAAATGCATCAGTTTTATATTGCTCATAATTCCCGCGGATAAACTTATAACCTGAGGCAATACTCCATCTTTTTCCTCTAAGAGGACCTGATTTAATATTTATATACACCCCGCTGAGAAACGATTTTAATACATGCTTGAGCTTCATCTTTAATTATCAATTAGGTAGCGCTCAAAAATAATAAATTACCAATTCCCGGGGGTTAAAATTATTTAATTGAAAAATCCAAAAAATTCCGGAAACCCATTAATCATTTTATCCATCCCTTATTCCGGCACCCGGGTCACACCGGTTTTAACTGCCATTTTTTCAAATTCTGTTAATATTAAAGATTGAATACTTGAATCCCATTTGCTTGGCATTCCATATACCTTCTGAGATGAATCTCCCTCATATCCTCCTTCTTCAAGGACAGTTACAGAAGGAATATAGGCCATATCATCGTTTGCATAACCCATAACAAATATTTCATGGCCGAAAAGCTTTTTCAGTTCAATTGCATATTCCACCACCAGTTCTCCTCCAAGTGCCATTAAAGGCTGATCTCCAAGCATCCATATCTGTACAGGATAAGGGTAAGAAGTCATCAATGCTCCGTTGGCCCTGAGTATCTTAAGCTGATTAGAAGCCCAGTTCTTCTCGTAACCCCCGGCTTCTTTTTCCACCTTTACCAGTTCCTCTTCAGTTGGTGGGATGGATAAAGGCAATGTAATTTCCGAATATGCTGTGGAAATGGAAGGAACAAGCCCGCGCATTTCCTCACTGAGTACTCTGTCGACAGCGGCTGCCAGTTCGCGGCCATACTGCAGGGCAAGAGGGATTGTCCTTCGTGGCAAAGGATTTTGATCGGCCCCGGCCCCCTGAAAGAACATTGCTGTTATTCCCGGATGCATTTTTTCAAGTTCAATCTGTGCAAAACCCGGATAATCACCCGAAAACTGGTAAATATCAAGAACCGTAGCGTGACATGCATATCCGAAAACAACAGCCATTATTTTTCCATTTTCATCCATCACTTTAAGAACCGGCACAGCATAATCGTTCGGTCCGTTTAAGCCCGTCTGCTGAATTAAAGTTGCAGCCGGGTTGTTTCGCCTGTTCACCTGAAAACGTGTGACACCATTTTGAGCATAGACCTTTGCTGATACCATCGAACTGATAGCCTCTCCGGCCAGAGTTATAATTTGTTTTTCCAGTCCGGCAGAATACTTCCCAATAATATCTTTTTGCTTTTCATCAAGCGGATAAATATCATACAATGCATCCTGTAAAACAGGGCCTGAATGAGTATGTGAACTGCTAAGTATGATCTGAGCTCTTGTCAAACCATATTTTTCCCCAATCTGATCCCTTATCCTGTCTGACATATTTTTTGGGAACCCCAGCAGGTCTGTTGTTACAAGCAGAACTTTTTTCCCTTTTGCATCCTCCAAAACTAAAGCTTTTGCCCACAAATCATGCAGAGTACCCTCTGAAGCGCGATTGCGTGCTCCATAACCTGCCATCCAGATGGGCTCTTCAGGTGTTATGATTACCCTGGATACCCCGGCTTTCCAGTTTTTATCATCATCCCGTATATCGCCCGCAACAGCTCTATTGATAAAAATAAAAATAAAAAATAGTGAAATGACTGAGTATAGGATCTTTCTTTTCATTTTGATGAGTAGTTAATTATTACAAACATAATTAATAATCTGAAAAACTTTGGAAAAACCATAAATCATAATAATCTTGTATTGTCAAAAACATATGTATTTGTGATCAATGACATAAATTAACCTGCCAGTAATTTAAATGAACCCTCCATGTTTCAAAAGCAACAACAAGCATGAAACCTCCAACCCGTCTGAGGCGGGACAAAAGATTATGAAAATATCATTTCTTTCATCCGGTCATTTGCCTTTTGATGACAGGATTTTCTATCACCTGGGGAAAGCTCTTGCCGACGCAGGACATAATGTCCGGATTACCAGCAGTAAAGCTGACCTTAAAAGTATTGTGGAAAATATAACCATGGATTGCTTTGCCGGAGATGATCTGAAAAAAAAAGAAAAAATCATCAGATTCTGTGATACGCTTTATGGTTTCAGACCGGAACTAATAATATGTTCCGAACCTCTGCCCCTTATTGCGGCAAAAAGATATAAGAAAAAGCATGCGGCAAAATCCAGGATCCTTTATGACATCACCGAATGGTATCCATCAAAAAAGAATCTTGTCCCCTTTCATCCGTTGCTGCGCCTTGGAATATTCATTAAACTAATTATATTCAATATCTATGCGACCCGCTGTACGGATGCTTTCATATTTGGGGAATGGTATAAAAGCAGGCCATACAGATTCCTCTTCCCCGATAAACCCTGTAAATTCATAACATATTACCCCGATCTCAGGTACCTCAGATATAATAATGCCACCCTGACCGATGGCAGATTGAGATTATCTTTTACGGGTAAAATAAACTTTGAGAAAGGCTTCGGCAATTTCATCAGAGTCGTTAAAGAACTTATCCTTATGGATAAGGACTTAAATATTGATATTAAAGTTATCGGCTGGTATGAAAACAAAAATGATAAAAGTGAATGTGAAAAGCTTATTCAATCTGTAAAGGGGAATGTTACTTTCACGTTCTCGGAAAGGTTACCATTTATAACATTCTGGGAATCAATCACTGATACTGACATTTTTATCGATTTACGTTCAGATTCGCTTGAGAATAACCTTTCACTTCCGATAAGACTTTTTTATTTTGCCGCCCTCGGACGGCCGTTTATTTTTACCGATCTCAGGGCAATCCGGCATGAAGCTGACATGTCAAATTTCGGGTTTCTGGTCAAACCGGATAAAACCTCACAGATAGCACAAATAATACTCAATTACATAAAAGACCATCAACTATATCATAACCATTGCACGAATGCCAGAAGAGCTGCCGAAGAATTGTATAACTGGCAGATTATCAGACCAGAATTTCTGAAATTTATCAAAGAGTTTTCATCTTATTAATATGTTATCGGGATATACCAGGCTTACAATATTAACGAAGTTCTTAATACTCCTGGCTAATTTCGGCCTTGTAGTAGCTACTACTCGTATCTGGGGCAGTGACGGACGTGGAGAGATAGCATTGGTAATTGCAAACGTATCAATAATAACAATATTCAGCAATATTTTTTGCGGTAGTACCATTGCTTATCACACACCCCGGATTCAACGCAACTTTCTTTCAGTTTTGTCCCTGACAGGAGCCCTGGTAATTTCGCTTTGTGGAGCTTTGATTTTCTCACTCCTGTTCGGATTCCGGAATTTTCTTCCCTTGTTCCTGATAGCATTCCTGTTATCACTGACAACTTCAGCTTCATCACACTGGCTGGGCGGTAATAAAATAAGACACTATAACCTGCTTTCCCTGCTGAATCCCATGCTTATTCTCATATCCCTGCTGGTGTTCTATTCCGTTTTCAGAATTACCTCGCTCAATGTGGTTTACCTGGCTTATTATTCAGGAATTTTTATCGCCCTTATCTTGTCGATTATTATATTGGCCAGGCAGGAGGCCTTCAGAATCCCAAAGTTAAATTTTACAGCTGCTAAAAGTGTGCTGAAATATGGCATTAATAATGAGTTTAATTATTTAATACAGTTCCTTAATTACCGAATCTCGTATTATTTCATTGCGGAATTATCAGGTATTGCAAAACTCGGGATCTTTTCTGTTGCAATTGCAATATCTGAAGCTGTCTGGATAATAAGCCGAAGCATGTCTGCAATCCATTTTGCAAATGTTATCAATTCCGGCGACCGTATTAAGATCAGGAAGGAGACTGTTTTGTTGGCAAAACAGAGTCTGCTGATAAGTTCAATTGTAATGATACTGCCGGTATTATTACCTGAACCGGTATACAGATTTGTTTTTGGAGAAGAATTCGGAAGTGTAAAAATATTGATATTATACATGTTTCCGGGTATTGTTGCCATATCTGCCTCAAATCTGTTCGGTCATTATTTTGCGGGATCGGGAAAATTGAAAATTCTTACAAACAAATCACTCATCGGACTTGGTGCAACGATAATTCTCCTTCCTCTCTTAATAAAGAAATATCAGCTGACCGGCGTATGTATTACGCTAAATGTTTCATATATACTCTCTTCTGTATACCTTTGGCTGATCTTCAGGAAAGAAAAGGATCATGTAACTTAATATAGTAATATAGCCTGCATTATTCATGAATTGATTTTCAAGCTATGCCTGGGATTAGTCTTTCCCCTCCCGCTGTCGCGGGACAGGCTCTCAAGGGGGGACGGGAGAGTTAAAATTCTCAGAACGCAGTAATTATACCAGCGTTTATTTTACTGTAAGATATACCTGAAAACCTCCGGGTAAATTCTGCCACGACCCTCATGTTACGTCTTAAAAGATAACCCACATGTAAGGTTCCGGAACTATAGTCCGCTTCATTATAGTCTGATTCAACCAGATTTAAGAGACCGGTAAAATACCATTTGCTCATATCACCCCTGGGAGCATAGATTATTTCTGCAAATCCGCCATGAGTTTTGATATCGCGCAATGGCGCCTCTCCCGTATAATCAAATATATGTGAATCTGACCGCCATAAATATTGCAGTCCTATAATTAATTTCTCATCGAAATTTAATATCAGATCCGGACCATACATTTTTATATTGTTTGTGACATCCTGATAGATTAATCCCGGATCGGAAAGCACTTCCTTTCCTGTATAAGCAAAAAAACCGGCGCTTACGTTCTCACCTATTGACTGTGTGACTTTGAGCATAAAGTTTTTATACTTGTCTTTATCGAACAAGTAATAATCATCTGCCTCCCCTATCCCGTTCCCGTTCACAATTTCACCTGTAAGAGCTGTACCGGTTCTGAAATCCTTTTCGAAAATTATCCCCCGGTCATATTTAAGATCGGCAGTTGAGTTACCCGGTGATACACTGTAAATTTTATAAGGCTCAAGAGTATACCTCAGCTCTCCTTTAAAAAGCGGATCCGAAACTGCGAACTGGCCGAGATACAAATTGACTCCTGATCCGAGAAAGTCATGATACATCAGGAATGCATCTTCAATACCCGCAATTGTCCCTCTTTCATTGAAAAAGAAATAGAAATAATAAGAAAATTTGTCGGAGATCTCTCCTCCCGAAAGTATTTTAAGGATAAATGGTGAGCTGAAATCTGTTGCACCTTTATTTCCGAAGTTATATGAAGCAAAAGCATCCAGCCTTAAGGCCAGCGGAAGTTCCCTGAACAGAGAGAGCTTGTCATCACCTGTTTCAATAAAATGACGGGGTGATTCATAATCGGTCATTCTGAATCCGTTGCCGGCAAATTCCTCACCAAATCCCTTGAGCCGGGGCATTGCCGGAGAATGGCAGACCTGGCAGCTTATCTGGTATTTACGGGCAAATGCAGGGATAGCGGTTATTTTTTCGGGAATTACAAGAGCAAGAAGCAATGCTAAAAGAACAATATTAATGACTGTTTTTTTCATGGTGTTTATCGCTTTATTTTAAATTAACTCACTTATCCTTATCACCCAACTCCCCCTTTCACCTCACCGCTTATTCGTGGTTTAATCGAAGCAAAAGTGATAGTCCGATTTGCACGCCTTCCCCGGGGAAAACCTGCCCCGCTTCGGCAGGGGTCGGGAAGAGGGTATTTTTTATGGCAATACCGTCACTGTTGTACTGTGATCATTCACCAGCTTTATTTCTGATTCATCGGCCGGCACTTTAAGGTAATCGGCAACCGGTTTGACCAGGAGCTGGTAATTAAGAACCGCTGTCACTTTCATTTCGCCGGGGGCTACATTATACGGCAATCTGAAAGTAAATTTTTCAACCTTGGTCTCACG
>DNOQ01000590.1:12159-20188 GCA_003501665.1 Bacteroidales bacterium
TCAAATCCTTTCTTATCAACTCCCAGATGATAAATTTTCCCCTTTGCATCTGTTGCCTCAACATGAAGCCAGGCTATTCTGTCTTCAACCGAACCGGTGGGAAATTTATGCCCCGTTTTCTGATTGAAAAGTGCAACCGAAAATACAATCTTCTCGCCAGGTTCTGCCTCACGGATATCGGGTTCTATCCTCAGCTCAATTGTACCTCTTACCTTACCCGGATCGTGCCCACCATGGAACAGATGGAGCCTTGCATCATCATAAGGCTTTGTCATCAGAGCGTTAAGATAAGGCCCTCCCTTAGGCATATGACAATCCTGACATCTTACATTTTCTTTCGAATACGGCCCCTCTTTCCATTCAAGCTGTGTACTCTTTACCCACACACCAAACGGACTCTTTTCATTATGACAATTACCGCAAAACTCAGTTGTAGTGTAAAAATCATTTGTGACAATTTTGTGTGCAGGAGACTCAACCGAAGGAATTCGTGCAGAATATTTGGTCATCCCTGGTTTTATAAGATAACTGAAATTATAAGGAGGATCTGTCTGGGCTGATTGAACAAGATGACATGCTTCACAGGAGACCGATTCATTTGCCATACTATTCTCAGATGGCCTTGGGGGTGGAAATTCTTTTCCCCCCATGAAAGCCAGGGGAGTGTGACATCCATTGCATCCGTCAACAGCATCTTTCAGATCCGGCTTAACTTCAGAATGACGAACGGCAAGGTCAAAGTACTCAATCTCATCCCAGTGATGAGTGTAAGCCTGCGACATCATTGACTGTGTCCATTGTTCATATATCCCCGGATGACATGAACGACATTTCTTTGCAGATTCGAAATCCTTATAGTTATATTTGCTCTTCAGGTCTTCCTGGGGTACCATCAACCTCACGGTATAAGCAGTTATAAGCATGGAGAACAGGATAACCGTAGCAACCAGAGTCATTCTCCGTGTTTTTTCTGAACTTCTCATGAATTATTGATTTTAAATGCATAAAAGTTATATAAAAAATTTGTCTTCTCAATCTTCATTCACAAAACAATTTGTAATTTGGATTGAAAAATATGATTTGAAACAGTCACAGTAATCGAATTGTTAAAAAATGAAAAGAAGAATTGATACCGGATCCTTTATTGTCATAATTGTAACATTTATTTTTTTTACCCTGGCACTCTTTACCAAGGGTCTGACACATGATATACTCCTTGAAGCAGGTATTTTGCTTGTCTCGGTAAAACTTATTATAATGGGCTGCAGAACAGCTGCTTTTCATGACCATATAATAAATGAGATAAAAAAATTAAATGATTGTATAAACAAAAACACCTGATATTTTGTTAGCTTTAATTTGATTAATATATTGTTATGATTGAACTTTATAATGATATATCATTCAGGACCAGCAGACTTGTAACTCAGTTATACAGCACTTCCTTCTCAAGAGCCGTAAGCTACCTGAATTCTGATATCCGTGATGCAATCTACAGTATTTACGGATTTGTAAGACTTGCAGATGAGATAGTCGATACATTTCATGATTTCAACAAACAATATCTTCTAGATAAATTTGAAAAAGATTATGATGATGCAAGAGAAACCGGTATCAGTCTGAACCCGGTATTGAACTCATTCATGATTACTGTGAATAAATACAATATTGATGATGATCTGATACGGGCTTTCCTGAAAAGTATGAAGATCGACCTTTTCAAATCCGATCATAATTCAAGAAAAGAAACTGAGGAATATATTTACGGGTCGGCTGAAGTCGTAGGCTTGATGTGCCTTAAAGTATTTGTAAATGGGAAGGAGGAACTTTATAATGAACTTCAGATCCCTGCAAAAAAGCTGGGAGCCGCATTTCAGAAAGTTAATTTCCTGAGAGATATTAAAAATGATACAGAGATTCTTAAAAGAAAATACTTCCATGACCTGGTCAGCAATAAATTTGATGAATCTTTAAAGAATAAACTGATTAAGGAAATCGAATCAGATTTCGCCGATTCCATGCCAGGTATGAAAAAACTTCCCCGAAATTCAAGACTGGGTGTGCTGATCGCATATCTATACTACAGGAAACTGTTGAAAAAAATCAGCAGAACACCGGCAGAAAACCTTCTCAGGATTAGGGTGAGGGTACCTGATCTTACCAAGATGGTTTTATTGTTAAAAGCTTATCTTGTGAATAAACTTAACTTATTATGAACTACTTAACGGGAAAAATTTCACCATGACACTGATTTTAGTACTTATCTCATTTCTCTTTATGGAATTTGTCGCCTGGTCAAACCATAAATATGTAATGCACGGATTTCTCTGGTCACTTCATAAAGACCATCACAAAGGAACAAATGCCGGAAAACCCGGCTTTCAGAAGAATGACTTGTTTTTTATTATTTATGCGCTTCCTGCAATTATTCTTTTGATTGCAGGATTTTCTTCAACAAACGCAAATATGATAGCAATCGGAGCCGGTATCACTTTATATGGATTCACCTATTTTATGATTCACGATGTCGTGATCCATCAACGAATCCCGATATTTACAAATCCGGCCAACCGGTATATTAAATCCATAATCAGAGCACATTATGCTCATCACAAACCCGCCGGCAAGGATGATTTCAAGAATTACGGGCTATTGATTTTCCCCAGGAGATTCTTCATTCAGGGATAGTATGTCGTTATACCTTACCCTTGAATTGTGCTCACTTTCAATTCCCCTGATACTGAGCTTTGACAAAAGAGTGGCCTTCTTCAGGCACTGGAAAGCACTCTTTCCTTCATTATTTATTACGGGAATTATCTTTATTACCGCTGATATAATTTTCACCAAAAATGATGTCTGGGGATTTAATTCACTCTATCACTCAGATATCCTGATAGCAGGAATACCGTTAGAAGAGTGGTTATTCTTCATAATTATTCCGTATGCAAGTATTTTTACACATTATGTCATCATAAACTATTTCCCGGGAACATGCCTTTCAGACAAAAGCAGAAGGATAATTACCATGGTTCTGATAGCAGCTTTAATGGTACTAATAATCCTGTTTCATAACAGAACCTATACTGCCTTCTATTCAGGTTTTATGATAATTCTGCTGTTAATCTCCTTTTTTGATAAAAGCCGGTTACTTAACAGATTTTATATCACATTTCTTGTGATCCTTGTACCTTTCTTTATAGTAAACGGAATTTTAACGGGCAGCTTTATTGAAGGGGAGGTAGTGTGGTACAATGAGTCGGAAATAACAGGCTTCAGAATATTCACAGTCCCATTTGAAGATATAATGTATGGATTCAGCCTGATTTTTATGAATCTTATGCTGATGGATAAATTTAAAAAGCCGGCTGAAACAAGGTTATCAGTTACAAATGAAAAAAATTAATTTCTCCCTGGCAGACCGGTTAAGAAAGAAAGAAAAGAAGATAAGGGTTTATCTGATAATTTTCTTTATCGTTGGTATCGCAGGTTTCTCTTTGCCAATAACGAGTAACTTTTTTACTCATCTTACTCCTTTCGCACTTCTGTTATGTGTTATTGCACTGGTTATATTTCATGAAACAGAAAACCATAAAAAATCTCTTTTAATCTTCATTTTGATCTATATCGCCGGTTTTCTGGTTGAAGTTGCCGGGGTTACCAGCGGCTTCATTTTTGGAAACTACAATTATGGAAGAGGATTGGGTATCAAACTGTTTGATACGCCATTGATTATAGGTTTAAACTGGATATTCCTTGTATATTGTACGGGTATTATTGTCAGTTCATTCCCTGTCAATAACACCTTAAAGATCCTGAGCGCCTCATTGCTTATGGTTTTTTACGATCTGGTACTGGAACAAATTGCCCCAGCCCTGGATATGTGGGAATTTGAAGGAGGTTATGCTCCTGTACAAAACTACATATCCTGGTTATTAATTTCGCTGATTTTCCATCTTTCGGTAAGAAGTTCAGGAATAAAATCCGAAAATCGTATGGCAGGTTTTGTATTTATTCTTCAGCTTGCTTTTTTTGTTTCCCTGTTTATCATTCAAAGATTTACGAAATGATTGTCAGGGCAAAACATAATTTTTTTATTTACAAGTTCTTTAAACTTTATACAGTTTATAAGATCCGGAGCAACTTTCAGAATGTTCTTCTGAAAGGTGAGTTTGAGGAGCGGGGATTACCGGTTTTACTCATTTCGAATCATGTAAGCTGGTGGGACGGTTTCTGGGCAGAATATCTTAATCTTAAGGTTTTTAAGCGGAAATACTTTTACTTCATGATGCTCGAGGAACAACTGGCAAAAAACCGGTTTTTAAACTTTACCGGAGGCTTTTCAATAAGGAAAAAATCGAAAAGCATCATTGAGACCCTTAATTACACTGCAGAGTTGCTGGCCGACAACAGAAATCTTGTACTGATATTTCCTCAGGGAGAGATACAGTCCCTTTATAATGATTCGATAGAATTCAGCAAAGGTCTTGAATTCATTTTGAAAAAGATATCCGGAAACATCCAGTTGATATTCCTGGTCAGCCTGATTGATTATTTTTCAGGCCGGAACCCATCTCTTTACATGTACTTCAGGGAATATTCTGAAGATGATCATTCAATCCGGGCTATTGAAAACTCATACCGTCTTTTTTATTCTCAATGCAGGTCCGGAAATATTGAATTAAACAGATCCACATGACAATTATCGCCTGCATCATATTAATATTTACCTTTCTTCAGATGCTGGTGGCACTGATCAATCTTTTTGCCGAAAGAAATCTGCCTGAATCGGGAAATAAGTCAGATGAACTTGTATCAGTACTGATCCCCGCACGAAATGAAGAGATTAATATAGGAAATATTCTTACTGACCTTAAAAACCAGGATTACCGTAAGCTTGAAATAATGGTATACAATGATCAGTCTGAAGATAAGACTGTTGAAATAGTTAAAGGATTTGCCAGGGATGATGACCGTATAAGGCTGATTGAATCGGATGGATTACCAGAAGGATGGCTCGGCAAGAATTACGCATGCCACAGGTTGTCTGAAAATGCCAAAGGCAGATATTTAATGTTCCTCGATGCAGATGTACGTTTAGGCAACAGGCTCATTGATAATGCTGTTGCATTTGCCGACAGACATAATACCGGACTGATTTCGATTTTCCCGAAACAGATAATTGTTACACCCGGAGAAAAGATAACGGTCCCTAACATGAACTTTATACTTGTTTCACTGCTTCCCCTGATATTTGTCAGGAAACTTAAATTCCCTTCACTTGCAGCGGCAAACGGACAATTCATGTTTTTCAGAAAGGATGTTTACCGGAATATTCTCCCTCATGAATTAATGAAGAAAAGTATGATCGAGGACATTTCCATAGCAAGGGAATTTAAAAAACGGGGGCTGAAGATTGCATGTCTTTTAGGAGATGAAAATATAACCTGCAGAATGTACAACGGGTTTTCCGCTGCGGTTAACGGGTTTTCCAAAAACGTGATTGAATTTTTTGGCGGATCATTCTTAACTGCTCTCCTTTTCTGGCTTGTGACCACGTTCGGGTTCCTCGCGATCCTTTTCACTCTCCCGCAATTATTCTTTGTTATTTACATATTCAGTTACCTGTTAATTAGAATCTTCGTATCTGCCGCCAGTCATCAGAATATCTTTCATAACATCATTTTTATAATACCTTTGCAATTCTCTCTGGGAATATTTATTTACAAGGCATTTATTAATAAGATCTATAGGAAATTTCAATGGAAAGGACGAAACATAGAATAATTATTCTTCTGTTCCTGCTTACAGGTTTCGTAGCTGCAAATGCTTCTGTCAGATCAGAAATTTATAAGGCTTATATTATTAACCGTATGGATGCCTGGAAAACAATAATAGACCGTCTGGAATCCGGCAAACCTCAGAACAGTGAAGAGATTCTTGAACTTGTCAATTATCAGTACGGGTACATAGGGTATTGCATTGGATTTAAAAAAAGAGAAGAAGCAAAAAAATATCTGGAACTTGCGGAAAGGAATATTGAAATCCTGCAAAAAAGAAATTACAAACCATCAGATATACATTCGTATAAAAGTGCTTTTTATGGCTTTAAAATTGGATTGAATAAGCTTACCGCACCTTTAAATGGCATGAGAAGCCTCGATCACGGCAAGACTGCATTAGAGCTGGATAAAGAAAATTACTTTGCATATATTCAGTACGGGAATATTCAGTTCTATATGCCTGCAGCTTTCGGCGGTTCCAAAAAAGAAGGAATTGAATATTTCATGAAAGCCAGACAGATGCTTGAGAGAAATCCTTCAGATCTTACTGATAACTGGAACTATCTGAGTCTTTTGGTCATTATCGGACAATCATATACATACATCAATGATTTGAGCTCGGCTAAAGCGGTGTATGAAAATATACTGAATCTGGAACCGGATTTTCTGTATGTAAAGGAAGAACTTTATCCGGACTTATTAAAGAAAATCGAAAAATAGAAATATGTCAAAGAAAGTACTGATCGTGGGTGCAGGTCTGGGTGGACTGGCTACAGGCCTCAGGCTCGCGAAAAAAGGTTACAGTGTTGAGATTATTGAAAAGAACAGTCAGGCAGGAGGAAGACTAAACCAGCTGAAACGAGATGGTTTCACATTTGATACCGGACCCAGCTTTTTCAGCATGTCGTATGAGTTCACTGAATTTGCCCGCGAATGCGGAATAAGTCTTCCCTTTAAGTATTACGCACTGGATCCTTTATATAATGTCAATTTCAAGAGCAGTCCTGTAATTTACTCTCTTTATAAGGATATCGCAAAGCTTGCACAGCAGTTCAGGGAGTCGGAACCAGATTTTGAGAAGAACATGAGGAAGTACCTGGAAAAAAGCGGAAGGCTTTATCATGATACCAATGTTGTGATCAAAAGCAACTACGATTCACTTGCTGATTACCTGCTGACACTAATGAAAGTGAATCCGCTTCATCTGCCGGTAATATTCCGGAATTTCTGGCAGCAGGTAGCTCACTATATTAAATCAGACGAAGCCCGACAAATTCTTTCACTCGTTGCTTTTTTTCTTGGAAGGACACCATTCGACACAGTGGGTGTTTACACACTTCTTTCCTATACGGAATTTCAGCATGACGGTTATTTCAATGTTGAAGGCGGGATGTATAAGATCATAGAAGGAATTGTTAAAGAACTTGAGAAAGAAAATGTAAATATCATTTATGACACAGAAATAACTGACTTTCTTTCAGAAGATAGCAGACTTTCATACCTGATCGACATAAATAATAAAAAATGGACTGCAGATATTATTATTATAAATGCTGATGCCGCGGTTTTCAGGGGCAAAGTATTCCGGAGACCACAATTTTCTGAAGAAAAACTTGACAGGAAGGAATGGACAATGGGTTCTCTTACAATGTATCTCGGCATAGACTGCAAACTACCTGAAGTTGAACATCACAATTATTACCTTGGGAATAACTACAGGGAATATGCGTCAAAAGTGTATACACGACCGGAGATAACTGACACACCATACTATTATGTAAATGTCCTGTCAAGATCAAATCCTGAATGTGCTCCCGAAGGGTCTGAAAGTCTTTTCTTCGTTTGCCCGGTACCTGATCTGCGTTTTAAGACTAACTGGGATGACAAGGATGACATTGTTAACTCAATGATTGATGATTTCTCGGCAAGGATCAAGAAAGATATAAGGCCCCATATAGTATCAAAAACCGTTTATACCCCGGTTGACTGGCAGGATCAGTTCAATCTGCACAGGGGCAGCGGACTGGGACTTTCACATAAAATGATGCAGATAGGAGGCTTCCGCCCGAAGAATCACGATGAAATCTTTAAAAACGTATTTTATGTCGGAGCTTCAACCATTCCCGGAACAGGATTGCCTATGGTTATTATCAGTTCAAAACTCACATACGAAAGGATAGAAAAATATAATGCTTTAAGATCAGAATGATGAATTAATGCTGCTCTGGCAGGTATATCCATCGGAAGCT
>DNOQ01000157.1:0-4003 GCA_003501665.1 Bacteroidales bacterium
ATAGCTTGGATCAAAGGCAATTGCAAATCTTCCGCTACCCTGGGATAAGGTAAGCTCCTTATTGAAAGTGAGAAAGTCAAAAGGTTTTTCAAACTGTTGCCGGTATCGTTGTTCTTTATATTTTCCGTACCTTGCAAGTTGTAAGAAATTGATTCGTCCACGGATAGACAAAAACAGGATAAGAGTTTCCATAAGAAACGTCCTTCTCCATTGATTAATATTTGGCAATTTGTCTGTCATGTTGGAAATGAATAAATTATAAGGTTTTTGCTCCCTGGTAGTCATAACTTGGCCTGGATTTGATTGATCTATTCAAGATACTGATTATCAGGGATTTAACTAAATTATTTCCCCGTTATTTATTAACTATTTTATTGATTTTCAAACAATTATATTATACTTTAACGAACTATTGTAAGATATAGTCCTTCTGATTCGGCATAAACAGTACCTGCCTCACCAGATATTTTTCCGGCAGACACAATCTTCCGGCCATTAACAGATATTACATTTGCCTCAACCGAAGTGACTGTTCCAAGGGGCAGCATTTTCCTGTAATCTACTGATATTCTCGCGGCAACAGCCGTGAAGCCAATAAGCCATACCGCGGCTCCCATAGCCTCATCAAGAATGGATGCCATGCTTCCGCCATGTACAAATCCGGCAGGCCCTTCTGTTGCAGGTCCAAACCACACGCGGGCGATAAAAGACTTCTCGCTCTGCTTCTGAAAATAGCGGACTTTAATACGGTCGGTTGAATTATCTCCGGTAATAAACGCACGCCCTTTTCCATAAGAGTCAGGTATTTTAAGTTCTGTCCATCCTTTTTCACCTGACAATTCAGGAGGATCTATAGCATCAATTTTCTTAATGTCCATGTATTATTGATAAGTTATTATTAAAGGAATTTTATTAACTGTCAGAAAATCAATATATAAGAAATAGTTTACTTTTTGGTTTTATTCTTCAGGTTCTTTGCCATTTCAGGAAGATAAAACCTGTTAAGAAAAAGCCCGAGTATTGCAACTGCAAAAACAATAATTTTTATTTCAACAGGATGATTTGTGAATAATGCCATCAGAGCGCTTATGGCGATGATCCCGAAAGGTGTCCAGTACGATCTGTCGGTTTTAATGAATGTATAAACTATGACCGGGGAAATAATTAATCCTGCCAGCAATTCGAGGGGGATAAAAAACAAGAATACACCCATGAGAGTTGCAGCAGCTCTGCCGCCCCTGAATCCGAAGTACAAAGGATGTCCGTGTCCGATAACGGCCCCGAATCCCATGAAGCCAAGAGCAGCAGGCTGAAGTTTAAATACGTAATAGCCGATAAGTAATGGCGCCAGTGACTTGAGAGCATCGAGAACGCCGGCAAGAATGCCCCAGAAAGGCCCGACGTTTTTAAATGTATTTGCGGCGCCCGGGTTATTATTGCCGATACCGCGGATATCAATACCTTTGACAAATCTTGTGATGATCTGAGCGTTCATAACCGAACCGCAAAGGTAGCCTGCTGTAAATGTAATGAAATACAATAACGCCGGATTCATTTTTAAATGTTTTAAGTATTATTTCATGCAAACTGAAATTCCGTACCCGCCGGGTCCCATATAAATTGCTTCCACGAGATGCAACTTACCGTAAACAAGTTTTTTACAGGGTATGGAACTTTCAAATTCTTTTTTAAGGCTGTCAATTGCATCTCTGTTACTTTCATCGCCGGAAATGATTGCAACTGTAATATCTTCTGCCTTATTTTCATTCATTTTTTCCCTGATAAAATTGATAATCATAGAATTTACCTGTTTATATGTACGCCCCTGCCCTAAAGGAACAATTTCGCCTTCCGGGTCATCGCCCATGAGTCCTATAACCGGGAGCACCCTTAATACTGATCCTAGCAGAGCCTTTGCCTTTCCTATTCTGCCTCCCCTGTTAAGATAGTTTAAGTCGGGAGTTACATAATAGGAAAAAGTATTGGTAACCAATTCCCCTGCTTGTTTTTTGATTGTCTCATCATCATCGGTTGTTTTTATAATATCTATAAGCCTTAAAAGAACTGCTCCTATTCCGCCAACAACCTGACGCGAGTCAATATTGATAACAGGTATCAGATCCTTAAATTTTTCTTTCACTTCCTCGGCAATATTAAAAGTAGCCGCCGACATATTACTGCCCATCACAACCTGGATAATGAGATCATAATTGTTTACATTTTTTCCAATCAGGTCTGTCATTTCAGCCCGTGACAGGGAACTGCTTTTTGCAGTGATTTTTTCTTTAACAAATCTTTCTAAAAGCCATGAGGCTGAGTAAGTCTCCGATTCACGGTATTCCTTCTCCCCGATAAGAACCGGGTATTTTAAATACTCAAAGTGCTGATATGGCACCTGGTCGATACCAATTCCAAGGTTATCAGCGGAAATAATCATAATACGCTTATTCATAACTTCCTCCTATTCTAATGTTATATAATAATGATATTGAGTCTGACCTCCATAATATTCCTCAAAATCGAGCCCTGGAAATTTAATTTTAAGTCTGGCTGCCAGGCTATTTCCTTTTACATGCAATCCCTTGTAAACAGTGATAATGGATTCATCAATAAGAAGTTTATTTATTGCCTCTGCTGCAACATTTATTAACTCTTTTCCAGAAAGAATAATTTTACCGCCGCTTATTATAAAATAATCCCCCTTTTTTATGGCAACTCCATCAACCGATGATTCCTTTGCAGCTTTTGATACCATGAAATGCTTTATATTGTTTATCCTGTCCCTGAAAAGAAAGTTTGTTTTATTTATTTCATCTGTCTTCCCCATAAGCATGCTAATAAGTGATATGGCGTTTTTTGATTCGACAATGAATACATTTGCCTTACAAAGAGAAGCGGCATATTTCAGCGACATTAAAATATCCCCGTCATCAGGAGCTGCAATTATGTTTTTTGATTTCAGGCTGTTAAGAAGATCGACGAGCTTTTTAACAGAAGGCTTTCGTTTCCCGTAATCATACACGTAATCAGCTCCAAGGCTTTCAAGGATTTTCTTAAAGCCTTCGCCGGAAACGATACAGAAAACGCTTTGCTCTTTTTCATATTCAATTGAGTCATAACTTATAAAGTTCCGGTGTTGTTTTTTCATATCATCCACTTTCCTGAATATTATATTTCCGAATAAAGAGATGTCTTTAATTACTGATTCAGGTTTATTTGTATGAATATGTATTTTATATGTTTTACCCTTGCCTGAAATGATAAGACTGTCGCCATAGTTCATAATCTGTTCCTTAAGCGCCTGGCTGTCAATATCATTATCGGAACTGACAGTCAGTTCCGTACAATACCTGTAACTGATATCCGGATTCCATGAAGACTCAAATTCCTTAGTATCCTTTATGAGGGCTTCTCTTGCCGGATATCTGTTACTATGATTATGAGTTCTGTTTTTAAGGTACTGCTGGACATTATGAACTATATTATGCAGCCTGGCATTTGAAATATTACCGGCTCCAAGATTCTGGACAAGAGTTCCGGTGATGCTTCGCTTTTTAGGTAAAGATCTTTTAACAAGAAGTTTCTTAACCACACTGTTTATCTTCAAAG
The DNA here is from genome assembly GCA_003501665.1 of Bacteroidales bacterium. Taxonomy (GTDB): domain Bacteria; phylum Bacteroidota; class Bacteroidia; order Bacteroidales; family VadinHA17; genus LD21. The sequence goes on from DNOQ01000157.1 coordinate 3,610, forward strand.
CAGCAAATAATGGCAGTGTTTCAGGGACTTTTCTTGAATTGAATTCTCTTTCGAGGCCTTCAAGCAATATTAAGAATCCGGCGCCTCCTGAATCCACAACACCTGCCTGTTTCAGTACAGGAAGCATATCGGGAGTCTTGTCAAGCACGTCTTTAAGATGCGGGATACAATCTATAATTATTTCAACAGGATTCTCTTTAGCCGGCATTATTTCAGAATATTTTTTTTTAAATTCTGACATAAGAGTGAGCATTGTTCCTTCCCTTGGATTATCTGTCCCGCGGTACGCGGCCAGACAACCATTTTCAATCGCCTTAAGTATATTTTCTTTTGAAAAGTCATTGCTCGCCATAACTTCAGTCATCCCTTCAAAGAAAAGCGATAGTATTACTCC
>DNOQ01000157.1:4011-6374 GCA_003501665.1 Bacteroidales bacterium
CGCTCCCTGAATAGTCAGAGCTATATTCAGGCCGGTGTCGCCATCAGGAACAGGAAATACATTTAACCTGTTTACATATTCTTTATGACGCCAGAAATATTTTGAGATATTATCAAATGCATTCCTTATTTCTGCTGTTTCATTTATCATGATTCATTAAATTTTTTGTCCTTAAGCTAAACTGCAATCTCATCTGATCAATAATAATCGGTCAGCCATCCGGATTGGTTGATTTTAAATAAATATAGTCATAATCAAACATATCCATTCACGTAAATAAATGTAAATCAAAATTAATTAAAATTTGTTTTTAACTGAGAATTAAAGTAGTTTAGATGTTTAATGACTTATATTAAATAATAATCTGATAAACTTAAAATTTAAGTTATGGACAAACTATCATTTATAAGGTCTGTGCTTAAAATGTCCAGATCAGGTTTTGTAAACAGATTTCTTATCAAAAAGACGGACTCTTTTCTTTACGACAAAATTGTCAATCAGGATCCATTGAATGTGAAAGAAGTAAGGATTAAGAAATTTCAGTTTATATCCTCCATGCTTCATATGGCTATGAAAAATGTAAGAAAAGGATATATTTCATCCAGGATCATTGAGAGATTAGCTGAAGTGCTTATTGAAAACTCATTTTTCAAGGATTCTGCCGAGATTGTAAATAAAAGGAAAAAGTTTATCGGGGAACATGGCTATCAGGCGCCGAGTTTTATAACTTTATCGCCAACAAGAAATTGTAATCTTAACTGTCAGGGATGCTATGCAGGTTCTATCAGAAACGGATCAGCGTCGCTTCCATGGGAAACCGTTGACAGAATAGTCGCCGATGTTCATGATTCATTCGGCGCTCATTTCATTACAATAAGCGGCGGAGAACCATTCATGTATAATGATGGTGGTCATACCATATTTGACATTTTCAGTAAATATGATGACATGTTTTTCCTGATTTATACAAACGGGACACTGATTACGAGGGAAGTAGCAGGAAGAATCGCGGAAACAGGAAATGCAACTCCGGCAATTTCAGTGGAAGGATTTGAAAAAGAAACAGACGAGCGAAGAGGACTAGGCACACATTCTCAGATTTTAAGGTCTTTTGAAAACTTAAGGAATGAAGGTGTTCCTTTTGGCATTTCAGTGACTGCAACCAGCAGGAATATTGACTCTCTTCTGAACGAGAATTTCTATGAATATTACTTCGAGGAACTGGGAGCTACTTACATGTGGCAGTTCCAGTTTCTGCCAATCGGGCGCGGGAATAATGCATTTAACCTTGTGGTTAACCCTGATGACCGTGTAAGATTGTACTACATGTGGGAAAAACAGCTCGCAGAGAACAAACATTGCATAGCTGATTTCTGGAATAGTGGTATGATAACATGCGGATGCATTGCCTACGGTGGAAATCATGGCTATATATACATTAATTGGGATGGAAAAATAATGCCTTGTGTTTTTGTACCGTATTATATAGATAATATAAAAGACCTTTACAAAAAGAATCTGAGCCTGACTGATGCTTTAAACGCGGAATTTATGAAAAGAGGCCGGAAATGGCAGAATGAATATGGTCTGGCACATCAAAAAACAGCCGGAAACTGGCTGATGCCATGTTCCTTCAGGGATCATTATAAGAATTTCGTTGAGAATATATTGACTGCTGATGCCAGGCCGGAGAATCCGGAAGCTGGCGAAATCATGAATGACAGGGATTATTTTGAAAAAATGAACAATTACGACATGGAATTAAAAGAACTGACAGAACCAATTTGGAAGTATAAGTACATGAAGAAGACTGCCCCTGGTCTGACCAAAAGCGAGATTAATCAAAAATAAAATTATTCAATGGAGATGGGAGAACGCAATTATACAGAACAGACAATACTTGAAGTGGCTGAAAGATTGTTTCTTAAAAAGGGCTATGCACTGACATCTACCACGGGAATTGCACGGGAAGCCCGAGTTGGAGCCTGTGAAGACTTTTGTGTAAACGTGTAGCTGCCGGATTTAAAGAACACCACATCCCGGAGTTTCTCCGCGCACAGTACCTGGGGCATTGATCATCAAGCATCTGGAGAAACTGGATGACCGGGGAGTTATACAGGCCATCCAGGAGAACCTGTATATGCAGTATTTTGTAGGGTTGAAGGAGTTCAAAGTTGATCCGGTATTTGATCCCTCACTGTTTGTTGAGATTAGAAAAAGAGTCGGGCACAAGCAATTTGACACTTTGAGTGCAGACTTAATCCGGACGGCTAAAGGATATATGGATCAAAAACATAATAAGAAGAAAAAGAAGGAAGGCACGGATGAACCGTCAAATAAAGGGAAGCTTCAGGCAGATGCCA